>JAJWOH010000104.1:0-1163 GCA_021635485.1 Segatella copri
ACCCAGGGCGATGCCCTGGGCTAGGAGCTTCTGCCCTTTCAGGGCGTGCTGCTTCCACTCTTCACTTCCTTAAAAGGAGGACGATGATTTTGAGCGCCATATCGAAGAAAACGATTTTGGCATTGGCATTTTGCGAAATCATGCGCTTGCTGTCTTCGAAGAGGTTGGCGATGTCAATGATGTTTGCCTCGTTGATGAAGCGGGCAAAGTTCTTGGCAAAGTTCTCCTCATCCTGCGTCATGTAGCTCAGTTCCGGATTCCGGAAGTTGTACATGAAACTTTCTCTGAGCATGTGCATGAAGTAGTCGAGCATGCGTTTCTGCTTTTCTCTTCCGAAGGTCGAAATCACATCGGTCCACTTCTTGAGGTCACCTATCTTGCGCATGTAAGCCAGTCGCATCAGCATGATGAACATGTCGAGATGCTGCCGGTTTTCGTTTCCTGCATCCAGTTCTTCGAGTGCCAGATTCCAGTTGCCGTTTGCGATACGGGCTATGCGGTGTGCCATGTCTGGCTCCAGCGCCCTCCGTTCTGTCAGCGCTTTTTCCATCTCTGCAGTTTCTATCTTCTTGAAGTCGATGCGCTGTGTACGGCTTCTGATGGTTTCGAGCAGCAGTTCCGGATTCTCACTTACCAGCAGGAACACCGTCTGTCGTGGCGGTTCCTCCAGCAGTTTCAGTATCTTGTTGGCACTCTGGATGTTCATACGTTCCGGGAGCCATATCAGACTGATCTTGTATCCGCCCTGACTCGACATCATCATCAGTTCGTGAGAGATGGCATCGGTTTCTTCGGCAGTGATGATAGCCTGTTTGTTATAGTCGGCATCCGTCTTGCCCATCTTCAGCATCCAGTCGCTAATCTGGATATAGGGACCTTTAGAAAGCAGCAGCTCTCTCCATTCCTTGATGAAGTCGAGGCTCACCGGTTTATGTTCGCTGCCCATATTGGCGGTCTTGATGGTAGGAAAGGTGAAGTGGAGGTCCGGATGTTCCCATTTCCTGAGCATCGGTGAATCGCCCAGAAGATAACTGGCAAAAGCCAGTGCCATCGCCAGTTTGCCGCAACCCTGCGGACCGCAGAACATCAGCGCATGGGGCAAACGGTTCTCCTGAACCATCTCCATGAGACGGTTCCATACTTCTTGCTGACCTATAACTTCA
>JAJWOH010000104.1:1263-12780 GCA_021635485.1 Segatella copri
TTGTAACCATGTTCGAAGAGATCTTGCACCTGAGCGGTAGTCCACTCGATACCGAGCTGCTTGGCATCTTCGTCGGTTTTACATTTCAATACCTCCTGTGCGAGTTCTTCAGGAATATCGCAGTGGAAGGTTTTCGGCACTACAGTGAGCTGGCTCAACTTGGCGAAAGGCTTGATGGCAGGAATAATAGGGATGGTTACGCCCATCTGCCGCGCCTTTTCAACGAAAGCATAGAACTTCTCGTTGTCGTAGAAGAGTTGGGTAACGGCATACGCTGCGCCCAACTGTTGTTTCTCCAGCAGATGCTGCATATCCATTTCGAGGTTTGGCGCCTCTTCATGTTTCTCCGGATAGCAGGCTACACCGCAGCAGAACTTGTCGCCCGGGTGCTTGATGGGTGTGCCGTCAAAGAAGAAACCGTCATTAAACTGATTCACCTGCTTCAGGAGGTCGGTGGCATGGGCATGACCGTTCTCGGTTGGTGTAAACTGCCGGTCTTCTTTCGCCTTGTCTCCTCGCAGAACGAGAATGTTGCTGATGCCCAGAAACTGGAGGTCGAGCAGTTCGTACTCGATGTCTTCCTTCGTAGCACCGCTGCAGATAATATGAGGGATGACAGGTATGTCGTACTTATTCTGTATAGCGCCTGCGATGGCAACGGTGCCTGGGCGGCGGCGCACACGCTGGCGAGTGAGGAGACCGTTTTCCAGTTCCTTGTATACATATTCGCTATGGTGCGTAGTGATGTTGATAAAGCGAGGACCAAACTCGCTCAGCGCATCGATGGTACGGAAGAGTGCTGCTGTTCCGTTACCTTTCAGCGGAGGTAAAACCTCGAACGAAAAGCCTCGCTTATCGCCCTGCTGATGTAGAAAATCTGCTATGTTCATATTACCTAAATTCTATGTTTCTTCTTATTTTGGTGCAAATTTACAAAAAAAATAGGGGAAAACCGCATGTTGAACGTAATATTTATAAAGAAAAAACGTATATTATTAGGTGGAGATTGATTTTTGGCATGAAAAAAGAAGATTTCCTGCCGGTAAATGCTACGCTATTCTACAGAAAATTGATTAAAATTTAAACCTAAAAAATAATGGAACAAAAACAAACAGGCTCTAGAGCCTATCTTATTTCAATTGTGATGGTAGCCGTTTTGGGCGGCTTGCTTTTCGGTTATGATACCGCGGTAATCTCGGGAGCCGAGAAGGGTTTGCAGGCATTCTTCATGGGTGCTGAGGATTTCACCTATACCGATTTCTGGCATGGATTCACTTCTTCCAGCGCCCTGATTGGTTGTATCATCGGTTCGGCGCTTTCGGGTGTGCTGGCTTCTAACTGGGGCCGTAAGCGTTCGCTGATCTTTGCGGGTGTGATGTTCTTCATCTCTGCATGGGGATCTATGTGTCCTGAGTCTTTGGTGTTGCCAAAGGGCGAACCTAATCTTACGCTTCTCATCGTGTTCAACCTCTATCGTGTGATTGGCGGTATCGGTGTGGGTCTGGCATCTGCTGTATGTCCGATGTATATCGGTGAGATTGCGCCTAGCAACATCCGTGGTATGTTGGTCAGCTGGAACCAGTTTGCCATCATCTTCGGTCAGCTGGTGGTTTATTTCGTCAACTTTTTCATTCTTGGCGATCATATTGCTCCTGCTATCCAGAGTGTGGGCAATGGTATGAACCAGATTCTGAATGGTGGCGAGGCTGCCTGGGCTATCGAAACCGGATGGCGCTATATGTTTGGTTCTGAGATGGTTCCTGCGGGTTTGTTTGCTCTGCTTATCTGCTTTGTTCCTGAGACTCCCCGTTATCTTGCCATGGTTGGTCAGGATGCGAAGGCTGAGCGTATCCTGGCTCGCATCAATGGTGCTGAGGAGGCTAAGAAGATTTTGGATGACATCAAGAATACGGTTACTGAGAAGAAGGAGAAACTGCTTACTTACGGTGTGCTCTGTATCTTCGTAGGTGTGATGCTTTCTGTATTCCAGCAGGCTGTTGGTATCAATGCCGTGCTCTATTATGCTCCTCGTATCTATGAGGCAATGGGTTTTGACAATCCGATGGTATTGACCGTATTCAATGGTATTGTGAACCTCGGTTTCACCTGTGTAGCTATCTTTACGGTAGAGAAGTTGGGCCGTAAGCCTTTGCTCATCACCGGTTCTCTGGGCATGGCATTGGGTGCCATCGGTGTAGCCATCACCTTCGGTAATCCTAATCTGCAGTTGTTGTGCATGGTATCCATCATGGTTTATTCAGCATCATTCATGTTCTCTTGGGGACCTATCTGCTGGGTACTTATCGCCGAGGTATTCCCTAATACGATTCGTGGTGCTGCCGTAGCGATTGCCGTAGCCTTCCAGTGGATTTTCAACTGGATTGTTTCTACCTCTTTCGTTCCGATGGCTAACAGCCTGGGCTATTGGTTCACCTATGGTTTGTATGGTGTTATCTGTATCCTCGCTGCCATCTTTGTATGGAAGCTCGTTCCTGAGACCAAGGGTAAGACACTGGAGGATATGACCAAGCTTTGGAAGAAAAACTAAGTACTTATTCTGTGAAATATCTAGACCGCCAGGCGTAGAAAGAAACGCCTGGCGGTCTTTCTTTATGCCCCCGGCTTCACAACGCTTAATCCATACCATGATATGACGGCGCGCTGTCGCCCCGTCGGTTGTGTCGGGAAAGTAGAGCAGACCCAGCTCGGTCTTGCTGTACATACGTTGGGGATAATTCATAAGCTTTATATTTTTTATGATGCAAAAGTAATGTTTATTTCAGACTTATGCAATTTTTTGAAGAGAAAAAATGCATTTTAGTGGCTGATTTGTTGAAAAAAAAATCTTTTTCCTCACGTATTACGTATAGTGTAAAAGGTGTAAATGTATATATATAATATACTTGGTATAGTATAGGAAAGAAAATTCTTATCTAACCGCCTGATATTCAGTATCTTGTATTTTTAAGATTCGCCCTGGTAGTCATTCGGGCATATCAGAAAACACATGATTGGCCCTGATGGTACCTATTATTGGCCCTGATGGTACCCTCTGAAAGACTAAATTGCCCTGATAGTCATTGCCCACCCAAATGAGGTGAACAAATGATGTGCTTCCGTTTACCAACTGATGCGGCTGCGTCGGGTTAAGGATATAACTGAACTGGGTTACGCAGACGGCTGGACTCGCTTACGCAGACGGCTGGACTCGCTGATTGAGCCACTTGAGTAATCTGATTGAGCCACTTGAGTAAGCTGACTGAGCCACTTGAGTAAGCTGATTGAGCCACTTGAGTAAGCTGACTGAGCCACTTGAATATTCTGCTGCATACGCTTGCGTGCAAAAGTATACATAATTGAGCCAAATAGAGCACAACTGGTACTTATCGTACCAAAGTGGACAAGTGGGGCACCGCCGATGTTGTATCTTTGTATCAGCATTCGGGAAGAGACCGGTGCACAACATGATTATTCACAATTTTAAAATTTTATGTATTATGGCAATTAATTACAGTTTAGTAAAGCTTGCGTCAAAATTTGGTGACAAAGCAGGAGTTCCTCTTTTCTACGCCCGTGCTCAGATGAAAGACTCCATTTCGCTCAAGCAGTTTGCGAAGTTGATCTCTATGCAGACCACTGTATCCTATGCGGATGTAACAGCCGTTCTGGTCAGTATGCAGGAGAACATGGTCATCGAGTTGCAGCGTGGCAACCAGATTGATTTCGGCGAGTTGGGCAAGTTCCGCCTCCAGCTTACCAGTGAGGGTGCGGCAACCGCAGCCGAATTCAAGAGCGACATCAACATCAAGGGTGTGAACATCCAGTTTATCCCGGGCAGCGATCTTGCCAACATCTTCGTAGGTATGGAGTTTGAGCAGGTTGCATCTCGTGCCGTACAGAAGGCTGCACTCAAGGCGGAGAAGGAGGGTGCCAAGACCCTCGACATCGAGGAGGCTAAGAAAAAGCCTGCCAAGGACAATGCTTCTTCTGGAGACAATACCAGCGGCGGCAACACCTCTGGCGAGCAGACTGGCGGCACAGGCAGTACCGGCAATGGTGACACAGGAGACGGATTAGAATAATTAACCTTTTAAAACAGAATAGATTATGACAGAAAAGAACAAGCAGAAATGGAATGAGATTATCAAGTTTGCAGTAACCGTACTGACAGCTCTCCTCGGGGCGTTGGGCGTTTCGGCAGGTGGACTTTAGAGTGATGCCTATGAGAGACATCGATATGATAGTGGTGCATTGCAGCGGCAGCCGCTGCGATCACCGTTATACGATGAAGATGCTGCGCTACGACCATGTTCATAACAACGGCTGGACTGACATCGGCTACCATTTCTACATCACGCTGGATGGAGTGGTTCATGCCTGTCGCCCGGTAGAGCGTATGGGCTCTCATGCCCTCGGTTACAATGCGCACAGCATAGGCATCTGTTACGAGGGTGGTCTTTCGCCATCGGGCTGCATCAGCGACACCCGCACTCCTAAGCAGAAGGAGGCGATGAAGCATCTGATTCAGGATCTTCACCATCGTTTTCCGGGCATCCGTACCATCCTGGGGCATCGCGATTTGCCTGGCGTTCAGAAAGCCTGTCCGTGTTTTGATGCCACGAAGCTCCAGTACCTCCTGGATGCTTTCTGATTCTCTTCCATTAAGAGGGCTTTTCATGAGTAGAATCCCTCCGAATTTATTTAACAAGTTAGGGCGCATCCAAGCAGGATGCGCCCTTTTTAATTGTCGTTATATTTCTTTCACTCAACACTCAACATTCAACATTCAACATTCAACACTCAACATTCAACACTCAACATTCTCTACCTTTTTCAGAAACTTTTCCTAGAAAACTCTTGCAGATATGAAAATAAAACCGTAACTTTGCGCTATAGAATTTTAAAACAGATGGTTATGAAGTACTTAGATCCTAAGGCAGACCTCACGTTCAAGAAGATATTTGGCAATCATCCTGATCGATTGAGAAAACTCCTGAATGCCCTTCAGACACTCAGCGATGACGAGTTGTTACACCAAGCACAGTATCTACCGTCCGTAGAAGAGCTGGAGATATCCGGCTTTACAGATGCCGAACTCCGTGCCTATGACAAGTTCTGGGATTCGGTAAGTGTTGAAAGAACCCTCCTAGATGACAGATACCAGAAAGGTATAGAGAAAGGCAGAGCTGAAGGCAGAGAAGAAGGCAGAGAAGAAGGCAGAGCTGAAGGTAAAAATGAGGCCAACACAGAAACAGCACAACGTTTGCTGGCAATGGGACTTTCTGCCGAACAAGTTGCCAAGACTACCCAGCTACCTTTGGAAATCATTAAGAATCTGAGCAACTCATAAAAAGTTCAAGTTTCGCAAGTGGTTTAAGTACGGGCTGAATGCCCAAAAGTTCTAGAAACAGCATGTCCTGAATGCCCAAAAGTTCCAGAAGCAGCACGCCCTGAAAGGGCAGAAGCTCCTAGCCCAGGGCATCGCCCTGGGTTATTATGGGCGCAAACCTGTCGCCCTGTAAGGGCAAAAGCTTTCAATACCAGGCAATTAATAAAGCTTTTGCCCTTACAGGGCGTCTTGCTAATTGCTATTATACCCAGGGCGTTGCCCTGGGCTAGGAGCTTCTGCCCTTTCAGGGCGTGTGGGGCAAAACTTGCGAAAGTTCAGTTACGAATTTCTCCATATAATCAAGGGTCTATACGCCACCTTTTCATCGTGGCATATAGACCCTCAACACTCAACATTCAACATTCAACACTCACCATTCACCACCCATTTCCATGCTGGTCTTATTTCTATCTTGAGTCCATCACGCACAATCTCCCCTTCATCATCGTAGGTGATTATTTATTCGGCGGCAGCGAATAAAATGCTTTATTTCTTTTCGCTGATACCGAATAAAATCTATCTGAAGTATGCAAGTTTTGCCCTACACGCCCTGAACCAACGGTCACCGGCGCGTAGCGGAAAGGTAAAGGGCTAGGAGCTTTTGGGCCTTCAGCCCGTTCTTGAACCACATGTGAAAGTTCAGTAATTAAGTGTTTCGCAATATTTTCAACAGAACTTTCATAAGTAATAAAAGCGTTTTTTGTATAAACGCAACAAGGCGCAACCTTCTCACGAAGACTGCGCCTCTAATAGTTTTCTTTTTTGTTTAATTTTTAAGAGAGTATTAACATATATATATATTTGTAAGTGTAAGTTTCTTACTTCTTTATTTCTTTTGCTCTAAGCTTTATGGCTCGAAGAACTTAATCTGTGTTCCATTTTGCAACTGGGTTCCTGCCATATTAAAGTTGAATGCTTTAGGATTTGGATTCTTCTCATCCTTTGGATCAACTTCGTAACCATAAGCAACCAAATAGGCTTCAACCTTGTCAACCTTGCTGGTATTTTGGGCAACTTGTCCGAAAGTATATCGGCTGTTTCCACTAGAATAGCAATAGAACTTAACCTTATGTGTAGCACCTCCATATTCCAGATTTATAGTAATAGCATCTGGGAAGAGCATGAACAGGATAACTGGTGTAACTGAATAGTAGTATACAACACTCTTGAAGCTCACCGGCATCTCATATTTCTTCAATGCTTCCTTCAGGTCTTTCGTTTCTGCATTTTCAGGAATGTAACGGGCGAGAATCTTTACAGGGAAGTTGTTTACAGTCATTACAGTGTCTTTGCCATCTCCGTAGATAGAAGTAGCGACATTTAATGTGTCGTAATATTCCTTTGTACCTTTTGTTTCTGTAACATGCTCATCGCTCATATAAGCGAGTTTGCTCATACGGCTACCAGCTGTCTTGAGATAGCAAACTTCCTTTTCTGATTTTGTAAGCTGCTTGTAATAACTGTTGTTATCATCGCCTGTGTTACAAGAAGTGAATGCGAAAGCTGCAACGAAGGCAGCTACCATTGAGAATAATTTGATTTTTTTCATTTTGCTATTATGTTTTGATTCTTATTTTCTCATATTTCTCAGCCTAAATGTACCCCGATATGGTTGCCCGAGGCTCTTCAGTCCTTGTATAAAACAAGAAAAGGCGGGAAACTTGCATCACTTTTAGTTAATCTCTGTTAATGTTCTTCGATTGTCCATTTCATAGAGCACTTTTGCCAATGTACTATAACCTTTGACTTGCAGTTCTTAGACGTTTGAGCTTTTACTGTATTAAGTCTAGGTTTGTTCTACATAGCGATGCAAAGTTAGTGTTTTATTTTGAAATGCGCAAGAAATTTATGATTTTCTTTCTCTTTTTCGCATAAAAACACTACTTTTGTGGAGATTTTAGGGATTATTCACCTAAAAGCGGAATAAACAGTGTAGACTCTGAGTCTCATGGAAAATGAAATAATGATGAATCTGATATGAAAAAGAAAGTAGGTACATTTAAGATTTGGCTGTTGGCGGTTGCCGCAGTAGTGGCGTTTTCTGTCTTGCCGAAGGTTTCTTCGCTGGCAACAGAAGATCAGGCACTTGTTGTAAAGGAGAATATGCAGGAGGCTGCTGATGCTGCGGGCGATGAACCGGCTGCAGGAAATAAGCAGGAAACTGCAGAAGAAAGTGCGAATCTGGAGGCGCAGGGTCTGGAGATTCCGGTATCTAAGGTAAAGGTATCTGAGACCATCAAGCATCGGTTGGCTTATACGGTATCTTATAATCATGATACGCGACAGCCGAATTGGGTAGCCTGGGCGCTGACGGGGGAGCATGCATCTGGTAAGTTGCCGCGCGGTAAGTTTGCTGATGATGAGGAGATGCCGGCACCCGTGGGAACTTTGGCGGATTATTACAACAGTGGTTTCGACAGGGGACACATGTGTCCGGCTGGTGACAACAAATGGAGTCAGCAGGCGATGGACGAATGTTTCCTGATGACCAATATGTGTCCGCAGAACCACAGTCTGAATGCGGGTGTATGGAACACGATAGAGCAGCAGTGCCGCAACTGGGCGAAGCAGTATGGCAAGGTTTATATAGTCTGCGGACCGATATTTCTGAATAAGGAGCATCGCAAGTTAGGTAAGAACAAGGTGGTAGTGCCTGATGCCTTCTTCAAGGTGGTTCTTCATACGGGAAAGAATCCGCAAGCCATCGGCTTTATCTGCCGTAACCAGTCGCAGAAAGGCAGAAAGAAGACGGAATTCGTAAATTCAGTAGATGAAGTAGAGCGTATCACCGGCTACGATTTCTTCCCTCAGCTTCCGGATGATGTAGAGAAGAGGGTAGAGGCTAAGGCAGAAATGTTTTAGAAAGGAATCTCGCAAGTATTATATAAGGTCACGCAGATTTCGCAGATGACGCAGATTTTACTGCTATGCGTTTTTATGTCCCACAGATTTCACAGATTACACAGATTTTTGACCTATACGGTCTATAAGATGACGCAGATCTTTTTTTCATCGGATTTTGCGGAGTTATGCGATAAAAAATCTGCGTCATCTGCGAAATCTGCGTGACCTTAATCATATGTGGTTTCAGCCCCCTCGACCGCACAGGTCGCTTTCCATTTACTCAGCGTAATCCGATGAAGATAATCGATGAAGAAACGAAAAAAGGCTTTCCGTAATGGAAAGCCTTTTTTTTGAAGATCTGTGACTCGCATGGGGCTCGAACCCATGACCCCAACATTAAAAGTGTTGTGCTCTACCAGCTGAGCTAGCGAGTCAATCTTCTGCTTTATGTTTCAAAAGCGAGTGCAAAGGTACGGCAAAAATCTGAAATAACCAAATATTTTGCCATATTTTTACTGATTTTCTTCATTTTTATCCGAAATCGGGACATTTTCGCCCATTTCTTCATGATATTGCGGCTTCTCCTTCGTTACATAGCGCTGCCAGTAGGCAATGAGGAGCGTAGTGAGCGGAAGGGCTACTATCAAGCCGAGGAAGCCAAGAAGTGCACCCCAAACCGAGAGACTCAAGAGGAGAATGGCTGGGTTCAGTCCCATCGCCTTACCCATGATTTTCGGGGTAACTACCATGTCGGTGATGACCTGCACCACACAGAACACCAGAACAGCCAGACCAAATACCAGCCAGAAGTTCTGACCTGTGTCGGCAGCCTTCAGCATGGCAAGGAATGCCGTAGGGATGAGGGCGAAGGTATGGAGATACGGAACCAGGTCCATGATGCCGATGAGAATGCCCAGACCTATCGCCATCGGGAAACCGATGA
Organism: Segatella copri; assembly: GCA_021635485.1. Lineage (GTDB taxonomy): Bacteria > Bacteroidota > Bacteroidia > Bacteroidales > Bacteroidaceae > Prevotella > Prevotella copri_P. Next base: position 10,440 of record JAJWOH010000104.1, read on the forward strand.
TGGTAAAACCGATGCAGAACATGATGCCCATGCAGAGCGCTACCAGTCCCTGACCACGTATATAATTGTTGAGCTCGCGCTCCACATCCTTCATCAGCGCACTCCAGAACGGACGGTTCTTCTTCGGGAAGATTCTCACCCAGTTGGCTGTCAGCGTCTCATAATCGAGCAGGATGAAGAACATATATAATAAGGTAATCATCGATGCCACGATACTCATCAGTACCGTTGCCGTCTGGCTGACTACCGAGAAGACCTTAGGCATGGTGGTCTTGATGGCATCGCTGAAATCCTTGCTTTTCAGGAAATGCTCTATCTGCTCCTGGTTCGCCTGCAGCCAGTCTTTGATCAGTGCCGTCAGGTTGTTGGTATGAGTCGTCTGATGCAGCCATCGTGTCAACACCTCACCGAGTTTGTCAAACTGGTCAATCATCGGAGGGATGATGAGCCACAGCACGCCTCCTATAACAGCGATGGCCGTTCCCATGGCGATGAGGATAGACAGTGCACGTACTTTCACGTGGAGTTTGTTTTCGATGAACTTCACAACCGGATAGAGTAGGTAAGCGAAAAACCACGCAATGAAGAATGGCAACAATACACTGCTCAGATAATTGGTCATGAAGAGCACGGCAAGAACGATGAGGGTAATACCCGCCCATCTTATAAATTTATCAAATGTAATCTCCTTTCCCATAACTAATCCTTTTGTTATAATTTTTCGTTAAGAATCGCCTTCTGGTAGCATTCTCTGCAGAGCGGTTCGTATTCATCTTTTTCGCCCAGAAGCACCCGCTTGTCGTTATTGACCAAACGGTGACTCACGTAGGCAACCGAACCGCACTTCACGCAGATGGCATGAACCTTGGTCACCTCGTCGGCGATGGCACAGAGGGCAGGAATCGGACCGAAGGGAACTCCCTTGTAGTCCATATCCAGTCCAGCCACGATCACTCTCACGCCACGGTTGGCAAGTTCGTTGCATACCTCCACAAGACCATTGTCCAGGAACTGGGCTTCATCGATACCCACCACGTCGATATCAGAAGCCAATAGCAGTATCGATCCAGAGGACTCAATAGGAGTAGACCGGATAGAGTTCTGATCATGGCTCACTACATCTTCCTCGGAGTAACGAGTGTCAAGCGCAGGCTTAAAGATTTCCACCTTCTGCTTGGCGAACTTCGCGCGCTTCATTCTTCGGATCAATTCCTCGGTTTTTCCAGAGAACATCGATCCGCACACCACTTCAATTCTTCCGGGACGGTGTGCCTCCCCAATTAGATTTTCTGTCATTTCGGGGGCAAAATTAATAATAAGGTTTTAAAAAATGCAAAGAAACGCGTTTTTTTTTTGCTATGAAAGATTAATTAACTACATTTGCGGTCAGTATGGGCACATTATACATCGTTCCGACTCCAGTTGGTAACATGGAGGACATGACAATGCGAGCCATTCGCATACTGAAAGAAGCGGATTTGGTACTCGCTGAGGACACTCGAACATCGAGTGTCCTGCTGAAGCATTTCGATATCAGAAATCGATTAGTGGCTCACCATAAGTTTAACGAACATGGCACATCATCTGCCATCGTAGAGCGACTGAAGGGTGGCGAAACCATCGCCTTGATCAGCGATGCCGGAACACCGGGTATCAGCGATCCCGGTTTTTACCTCGCCCGCGAGGCAGCCAAGGCAGGCATCACGGTGCAGACTTTGCCTGGACCTACGGCATGCATACCGGCCATCGTTTCATCGGGTTTGCCATGCGACCGATTCTGTTTCGAAGGATTCATTCCGCAGAAAAAGGGCAGACAGACCTATCTTGAATCATTGAAGGACGAGGTGCGCACCATGATTTTCTATGAGTCGCCTTATCGTGTGGTGAAAACCTTGCAGCAGTTTGCCGAGGTTTTCGGGGATGACAGACAGGTGAGCTGTTGTCGTGAAATATCCAAACTCCACGAGGAGAGTGTGAGGGGTACGCTTGCCGAGGTTATCGCTCATTTTGAGGAGACAGAACCAAGGGGCGAATTTGTCATCGTATTGGCAGGAAAAGATCCCAAACAGCTCAAGGAGGAGATGAAGGAGAAGAAGCGTGAAGAGCGCCGGCAGAAGAAAAACTCCAGAAGCAGCACGCCCTGAAAGGGCAGAAGCTCCTAGCCCAGGGCATCGCCCTGGGTATAATGGCAGTCGACAAGGCGCCCTGTAAGGGCAAAAGCTTTAAGTATTGCCTGGAGTTTTAAAGCTTTTGCCCTTACAGGGCGATAGGCTAGCGCCCGTAATAACCCAGGGCGATGCCCTGGGCTAGGAGCTTCTGCCCTTTCAGGGCGTGTGGCGAA
>JAJWOH010000006.1:0-59734 GCA_021635485.1 Segatella copri
AAAACACTATCTGTGTGCAAAGATAGCATAAAAAAACGAAAAAGCCACAGTTTGCATTTACAAACTGAGGCTTTTATTATATTTTTTTCGAAACACACGTTCCTACCATACGACTTTCTTGTTGCCCATAATATAAATGTGTCCTTTTTGTGGCACAAGGACTTTTCTTCCCGAGAGGTCGAACAGAGTAGGATTGATGTTTCTTGCTATCATGAAAGATGATGCATATATATAATAATAATGTGATAAAAAGTCCTGAGACATCATAAGAAAATGCTTCATTACCAAAATAAACGTCTCCAAAAGTGCGTTTCTCAAATTTTATTTGTACTTTTGCCGTGTCATTCAGAACTTTGTTTTATTTTTGCAGCACGATAATAAACAAAATGTCTGGATATGGCAAGCATCCCGGTGCACCAACAGAGTAGCTTAGGTACTCTGATAAAGAAGATAAATGATAGTGCTGCGTTAATTAAATAAATCAGATTCAACATGTCGTTTCTAACTCGAACATATCCTTTTAAACAGAGTAAACACTTGCTAAAAGACAGTAGCATCTTTGGCTTCATCATTTGGGTAATTTTATATTTCCTGCAGCCATTTGAGTTCTGCTTATATCAAGGTAACAAATGCTTTGTTGCTGCCTTATTCGGACTGATAACTTTTGGATGCCACGCAACATACGCAGCAACGATATTGAAGTATTTGCATCTAACTATCAAGCCCTGGCGTATCTGGCATGAAGGAGTAGCTATACTCGGACTGATTTTCATCATTGCCTTCGGTAATTTCCTCCTATCCTCATACTTGTTTCATTATACGATTACATTCAGTCTGTTTCTCTTGTTTCTAAATTGGACTATTATCATAGGCATATTTCTTACGACATTATCTATCGGAATGCAATACAACAGAACATTACGAGAGAGAATGGAAGAGTTGTTGCGCAATACAACAAAGGAACAGGAAGAAGTATCTATTACCATCCATGATACTAACGTAAGAGGAAACGATCTGTCGATTGCCATCAACGATCTACTTTATATGGAAGCACAGAAAAACAATGTATCCGTCTGTTTTCTAAAAGAAGGTAATGTTGTTGCTGTTGATATCCATACAACACTAACTCATGCTCTTGAAGAGTTGAAAGAGTTTGAGAACATTTTCCAATGTCACCGTTCTTTTGCTGTCAATGTGAATAATATCACTTCGGCACGAGGCAACTCAAATGGTTATCAACTGACTCTCGGAAATTGCACAAACATCATACCCGTTTCCCGAAGATTCGTGCCCAAGTTAAAGACTTATCTTACATAGTTATTTGTCCTTCAACTTAGTTATTCGGCATCTTAACTAGCTTTCTATCATAAGTTTTAGTTGTATATCCTAAGAATTTGGCAACTCCAGTTTCATGCAGTATCTTTGCGGCATGAAACATCGAATAATACATATCGCATTGCTGCTGACTTCAGTCTGCAACCTGGCTGCACAGACCATCATATCAGGCATGGTAAAAAGCGGTCAGGAACCGCTTGCTGGTGCCAATGTTTTCATCGTGGGCACAATTGATGGATGCCTGACAGATTCTCTGGGCAGGTTTTCCTTTTCCACATCAAAAACCGGAGAAGCGTCTATCAAGATTACCATGATTGGTTTTGAAGAATATATGCAGACTACAGATGCCTGCAAGTTACATAATCTTTCTATCCAAATGAAAGAAAAAGCTACGGCAATCCAAGAAGTTGTAATATCTGCCAGCACTTACAGTTTCGGGAAAAGTGACAACTTCAAGACTATGGATGCCTTAGATGTTGTGATGGCAGGTAATTCATGCGGGGACATTGTTGCAGCCCTGCAAACTTTACCCGGCACTCAAAAAGTGGGAGAAAATGGAAAGCTCTATGTCCGTGGTGGAGAAAGCGAAGAATGCCAGACTTTCATTAACGGAATGCACGTCCTTGTTCCATATAGTACAAACACAGAAAATACTGCTGTACGTGGACGATTCTCTCCTTTTATATTTAAAGGTATCAACTTTTCTCTTGGTGGATATAGCGGAGAATATGGACAAGCACTTTCCTCCGTTCTCCCTATGGAAACATCAGATGCTGCAACAAGTGACAAATATGGAGTCAGCGCATCATTGGTTGACTGGAACATCGGTGGCACCAAGGCATATTCCCACAGCAGCTTATCCTTTAATGCCGCACTAACAAGTTTGGGAATCTACAATCAGTTATTTTCAGAAAGGCTTGATTTCAACAAGCCTTATCTAAAACTATCTGGCGAATCACAATACAAGAATGAGTTCCGAAATGCCGGAATATTGAAAACATACGTTGGCTATGATTTTACATCTGTAGGACAGCATATAGACAACCAAAACCTTTCGCTCAAAGAGAATAATATCTATGCCAACACAACCTATAAGGCACAGTGGGGTGCTGGCTACACGCTCTTTTGTGGTATGGCAAGCTCATCGGTATTCAACGATATAGAAGATGCGAAGATTGCTGGTGACCGATATTACAACTTCAGGAATGAGATACATCTGAAAACAGGAATACGCAAAATTTGCTCGGATGCACTAAAAATATCGGCAGGAATGGAGGACTATCAGCGAAACAGCCTCATGGAGTACGAAAACGATTGCTACAAGTTGGATTATAATATTCTTGCTGCTCATATTGATGCCCAATGGAGGATGATGCCCCATGTGTTCCTGAATATTTCGACAAGGACAGAATATATGGCTCATGCCAACTGGCTGTTTATGCCAAGGGCTACACTATGTTATATTCCTAACAAGAATTTTCAGCTTTCATTTGCTACCGGTCGATATAGCCAGACTCCAGAAGATGACTATCTTGCAACAAACAAGAAATCTCTTGGACAAAGTACGGCAGATCATGCTATCCTATCCATACAATATAATTCGCCTGGTACACTCATACGAATAGAACCCTACTGGAAAAAATATCAGCGATTGCCTTTATGGGAAAAGGGTATTTACCAACCGAAAGGATATGGAAAGAGTAAAGGTATAGACATTTTTGTAGAAGAGCATTCGCTTTTCAAACATCTGACCACAGCATTTTCATATTCCTACAACGATTCCAAGCGATTCTATCACGAATACACAGAAGAGCGAATACCTGACTACGCCTCAAGGCATAATCTGAGATTGACAGCAAAATATTCATTCGGCAAAGCAATCATCGGGCTGACTGAATCGTATGCAAGCGGACGTCATTTTCTTATTGGCAAGACACCACATTATAATAGCGTAGATATAAACCTTACTTATCTGCTAAGTCCCAAGGTCATTATCTATTCTTCTCTGAACAACATCCTCGGCCGTACAAACATTTTCGGATATAATACTAACGGACGTTCGATAGTTCCTTCTAGAGACAGATTTTTATATATAGGCATATTTGTTTCACTTAAAAATAATAAAGCATATGACATTTCAAACTTTTAAACGATTCGTATTGATGTCTGTCTTCTTCATGACAACATCTGTAGTTATCTATGCCCAGCAATCCACAATGCAGGGGCTTATCGGACAGTCGCTTGCTAAACTTCAGCAACCGACATCAGAGAGCATACTTAATTGTATTGCAGAGATGAAACGTATTGATGATATGTTTCCTGATAGCATCCAGCCCAAGTTTCAGATAGCTTTGCAAAGTCTCAATTATTCCGTGATGAATCCGCATGCTCCACAAACAGAAAATCTTCTAAAAGAGACAGAAGAAACTATTGCCAAGATGGAGAATATACAGCATGCTGACCCGTCTGACATCTGTACCCTTCGCGGTTTTCTCTATATGGTACGCATCGTACAGAATCCTGGGCAAAACGGTCAACGCTATTATCTGGAAGTGATGCAGGATTACGAGAAAGCTCTCAAACTCAACCCTGATAATCAACTGGCCAAACAATTGCAGCAAAAGTTTTTTGAGGGAATGAAACAGCAAACCGGTAAATAAGAAACAGAGGTTGTTTTATCCACGGACAATCTCCCCTGAGCCGAAAAAAAGAGTCGCAACCTAAAATATTATCAGGTTGCGACTCATTACTATTTACATTTAAACCTACAATTCGACCATACAATATCTACGTGATTACAAACCAAGCTTGTGAACCTTCAGGTTCTTGAACTCAGCCTTGCCACCCAGGGTGTAGAGTTTCACATTCTCGTATGGAGCTACTGGGAAGACGAGGTTGGTCATGGCGATGCGACCGCCATCTACGAAGAGCTCTACAGATGACTTATCTACGAAAATATCAACATGATAGGTCTTCTTGCCATCCTCACAAAGACTCAATGGAGCCCAGGTTGCCAGGGCGAAATCGTTCTTGTAGTTGATGGAGTTGGTGATGCGGGCAGGCTCCTTGCCTTCTGCAGCACGCTGCTTGTCCCAAGCCAACTCGATATCGTGAGGAACTGCCTGCTTGCCGAAATCGGTCAAACCGCTCTCTGTTCTATCCATTACCACCTTGCCCTGCTTCATATCGAAGTAAATCATGGTGCGCTCACGCTTGTTGTTTGAAATCTCAATACCGGCAATGCCGTTGGCATCTGGAGTTACATCGGCCTCGATTTCGAAAGCACCATTCATATTGGCAGCAACACCTTTCAGATCCTTGGCATCAGCAACAGAAGCATCAGCCAAATCCTTGGTTTCCTTTCTCAATGCATATACTTCAGGAGCTACATTCTCAGAAATATAATACTTGCCATTCTTCTCGTAAAGCTTCAACTCTCGAGGCAAACCATTGGCACCACGGTTCTGCTTGAACGGAGTAAGGTTGGCATACTGCCAGTTGCTCATCCAGGTGATTCCCAATACTCGGTCGCCTGTGTTAGAGAAGGTTACGGTAGCGTAATGATCCTTACCCCAATCAAGCCACTTCACGTCGTGGGCATCAGGACAGGTGAAGTTCTTGCCGTCGAAATCTCCTACAAAATATTCGGTAGCGCTGCCACCAAACCAGCAACCTGGATTGATATTCATGGTCATCACCCACTTCATCTTCTTCTTATCACCATTTACAGGCAACTGGAAGAAGTCTGGGCACTCATACTGGCATGGCTGCTGACCCAAACCCTTGCCGAAAGCACTTACGTAAGTCCACTTCTTCAAGTTCTTTGACTTATAGAAACGGGTCTCCTTATCGGCAGAAACAATCATGTACCAGCACTTTCCCTTATCATACCAGAACACCTTAGGGTCGCGGAAGTCCTTCAAACCGTCGAATGGAGTCAACACAGGATTGCCCTCGTACTTAGTAAAGGTACGGCCATTGTCGTTGCTGTAGGCGATGCACTGCACCTCATCGTGGTTCACGCTGTTGTTGGTATAGATGGCGATGATGGCATTCTTGCCAAAACCAGCAGTATTCTTCTTATCTACCACAGAACTACCAGAGAAGATATGACCTACAGGGTCGCGGGCGATGGCTGGATCGAGATGCTCCCAATGAACCAGGTCCTTGCTTACGGCATGTCCCCAGTGCATATTGCCCCACTTACTTCCGTATGGGTTATACTGGAAATAGAGATGATACTCTCCATCCTTATATACCATACCGTTAGGGTCGTTCATCCAACCATAGAGCGGAGTGAAGTGATAAGATGGGCGATAGTAATCGGTATTGGTGGTGTCGAATGTATCGCTGAGCTTCATCAGATTGAGAGCCAGAGCATCCTTCTTCAGACCGAGAATCTTGACTGTAGCAGTCTTACCCTTTCCCAAAGCGAAAGGCACATAGTAATCAGAACCATTCTGAGCCAGGCGAACGTCCATCCAGGTATCATCCTTAGAACCTGTATCGAGCAAAAACTGGGCCTCATCCTTCTCTTCCTGGATAGGGAGAAGAAGATACTTGGTAGGATTCTCCACCTTGATGATAGTAGTATCACCCTTGTGTTCGATGTTCATCTTCTGTGCAAAGGCAGAAGTTGTAGCTGATGCCATCAACATGAGGCAGGCAGCCTTGGTAATCATTGAATTGGATTTCATGATCATTTCTTTTTTAAATTGTTAGCGTTATTGTTTAAATTCTGCTGCAAAGGTAAGGATAAAGCAGGAATTATCATATAAATTTCGTTTCATCCGATACAAAAAATCGTTCATGCAACATCTTTTATAGTGCATGAACGATTCTTTTTCTCACATCTAATCTTTATAACTTCATTTTCTATCTCATACAAACACAGAGTCCAAGAACTCCTGCAAATACCCAGCATAATAGAAAGGGATATTATATAAGGTGAAAGACTTGCCATTCTGCGTGGTGACAACATCCGAATTCATCGGACCATTCCAAAGGCGCAAAGCTATCTTTTCCTTCGACTCATCCATGAAAAGATGTAAGGAACGTAACTTGGCATTATCACCCGTCTTTACCTCTATCGGAAGAAGATGTGACTTATAACGTATCAAGAAGTCAACCTCCGCCTGGGAGTTCTTGGCATCACGCACCCAAAACATACGCTTCTCTCCAAATGTAAAAGATGAGCCCAGCAACTCCTGCCCTACAATATGCTCGGCAATGTCACCATTCCACAGTTCATTGGTATCCTTACTAAACAACAACTCCTCCTGCATACCTGCCACATAGTTCACCAAGCCAGTATCAAGCCACAATAGCTTTGGACTTTTCTTCAAATCGGGAAATATCGGGAAGGATGCTGACATCTGAGGATATACCAATTCCAACAACAGCGTTTTCTCCAAAGTTCTGAACGCATTCCCCACATCGGCTGCCTTGAAAGAAGAACTCGTAAACTTGGCAAACTGGATGCGATGACCAGCTGCAGCCCATCCGTAATTTAAGATATATCTGATAGCATCCTGTTCCTTGGGCTTACTGGCATATTTCTCCACATCATCACGATAACCAGAAAGCAAGGAATTAAAGACACCATTCAGTTTAACAATATCCTTATACTTAGCATAATTTGCCACTGCCTCAGGCAATCCACCTACTATCATGTATTTTTTGAATAAGTCCATGACATTCGAGTGCAAAGAAGCTGGCAGAGATAACTTCTCTATACTATCAGCTGTAGCCTCTTGACCTACGGCACGAAGAAACTCCACAAAAGTACAAGGATGCAAAGCCATATACTCCACCCTACCCACAGGGAAAGAGATATGGCGCCCCATCAAGCTCTCCAATAAAGAGCCAGCCGCTATCACAAAAATGTCGGGACGCTTTTCATAAAAGTATCGCAAAGTCTGCACTGCCTTTGGCTCGTTTTGTATCTCATCGATAAAAATCAATGTGCGCTTATTGGAATCCTGAGGCACATTCGCCTTGAAAAATATACCTGCCAACAAATCATCAAAAGAGTAATCGGCAGCAAAAAGCTCTGCATTTTCATTTTCCTCTAAGTTCAGATAAATATAGACATCAAACTCCTTGGCAAACAACTTTACCAAAGTTGTCTTACCTACCTGTCTAGCCCCACGCAAAACCAAGGGTTTGCGCTCTTCTTTGTTCGCCCATTGGCGCAGATAATTGATTGCAGTTCGTGTAAACATACTTAATTAGTTTAAAATCAGGTGCAAAGATACAACTTTATTTTCATTTCCAAACCAAAAATCGCATATTTTTTATTCATTTCCAAACCAAAAACTAACAGTTTCTTGTGCATTTCCAAACCAAAAGCCATATTTTTCCAATCATTTCCAAACCAAAAACAAGAAAAAGGCAGCACTATACATTATTATATAGCACTGCCTTATCTTATTATGTTTTATTGATAATCAAATCACTTAGAACTTCAGCGAAGCTGTGAATTCTACTGTGAACGGACGGAGATAGCTACCCGTCATAATCTGATTCTTGATTCCCTTAGCCTCATCCTTGGTAATCAGCTCGGCACCTGCGATGCTACCCTTGGCACCAGTCTGATTGAGGAAATTCACTACGGTGCAGCCGAGAGCCAGACGCTTGGTTGCCTGCCAGTTCAAACCTCCGAAGGTCTCCCAGTGACCATTGAAGTAATATGCCTCGTTGATATTGGCGTAGGTCTTGCTGAAGTAACGGAAGCTGGTCCAGAGCTTGATGTCCTTGGTAATCATGTAGCTTGGGTCCAACTCGATGAGAATCTGAGGAATCTCTGCTACGATATTGCCAGTGGCGTTGATTTTGCCAACAGAACCATCGTTGAAGGTGACGCTGGTTTCATACTTCTTGTAAGTTGGCTTCTGATAAGTGAAGAGGAAGTGGAAATCGAATCCCTTGAATGGATGAGCCACAGCATCGGTTGTCCATCCCCACGTCTGGATATCGTAAGACATTGGAGCTGCCTTGATTTCACTGCCATGCTGCAGGTTGAGAGTTGCATTGTTGTTGGTCTTTGAGATATAAGAGAACAACGATGTCAAACTCAACCATGAGTTGTTGTAGTAGATACCTGCACGACCGAGTGGCACAGAAATCTTATCCGTATTTGGCAATGTAGCTGGGGCGAAAGCCTCAAACTTCGGATGCTGCACGATATAAGTGAAATCGCCAGTGAAGCCGAAGTTATCGGTCAACTTATAAGTTGCTGCTACTGAGAAATCGTAGTTGATCCAGTTGTAACTCAAGTCTGCCGGAGCAATCTTGGTTCCATCTGCTGCCTGAGCGCCGAGATAGTAATCGGCAAAGCGACCTACGAATTCACCATTAGCATTCTTCACTGCAGCGTTTTCACCCTTCAGCTTCTGCCACTCCAGACGGGCACCATAGTAGAGGTTCAACTTGTTGGTAACATCCCAATCGTGAGTGAAGTAGAGAGCCAGCTTGTTTTCGCTTCCCTTGTAATACTCAGAGGCGTTCTTGTTGAAATCGTAGAAGTAGCTGTCGCGCTGGTTGGCATCCCAAACACGAAGAGCATAGCTTCCATCAGCAGGAACACTCTGATCATACATGGTTGTATTTGAGCAATAATCAATATGGTAGAACCACTCATTCACGCCGAGGCGGAAGGTGGAAGTATTGAATTTCTTACTGAGTTCGGTAGTGAAGAGAGCCTCATCTATCTTACCGGCATTGAGGCAGGACATACGGGTCTGAATATACTGACCATCGTAAGCCTTGGTCTTTCCTTCGATGTCGCGATACATATATTTATATACGCCCTGATTAGCTGCGCTCTTCAAATCGATGATAGACATTGGAGTCTGGTAGACCATCGCACCACGAGAGTGGTCGTACTTCAAGGTAGCCTTCCAATTCAAACCGTTATCAAAACGGTAGTTATTCATGAGGGTTACCTCGCTTGCCTTGTTCAGACAGGCATCGTAGAGAGAAGTCTGCTCCACCTTGCCGGTACGCATGTTGCGGTAAGTCATCTCGTTATCGATAGGAAGATAAGAGGTGGTACCGAGCTTGAAGTCGCCATATTCCTTTACGCTTCCATCGCCTACATAGATGAATGGAGCACTCTGGGTAGCATAGTTATACACGTTGTGGCTGTTGGCATACTTATACATGGCTGTAAATTCGCCACGGTTGCCGTTGTACTTCTTGGTGAGGAGCGCCTTGTAAATCTGAGTGCGATCCTGGTAAGGTGTTGACTTGATCTTGAAGGTTCCCGGGTCGAAATCCTGATACATATTAAAGCTGTAGTACCAGTCCTTGCCCAAATCACCGTTCATATTCAGAGAGAATTCCTGCAATCCGAAGTGATTGCTCTTATAGTTCAGTGTACCGTTGAATCCCTTCTGACCCTTCTGGGTGAAAGAGTTCACGGCATAACCGATATTACCGGTAGTGATGGCTGTCTCGGCAATCTTGAGCAAACCCTGATGGCTCAAACTTGCATCGCCACGCCAGATAGTATTAACAGAATGAGGATTGGTAGCGTAAGTAACAGGCAGCCCATTCTCCAACACGTTGACATCGGCAGAAGGCAAACCTATCTGAATCTCACGAGGACCATTCGCACTGGCTGCATTGAGCATCACATTACGGTTACCCTCTTCCTTAGCATTTGCATTATCATCCTGTGCAAAAGCTGCTGTAACATTTACCAATGAAAGTGCAAGCATCATGGCTGCGCTCTTTCCATTTAATAAGTTGTTCATACTTTAAAATGTTTAATTTGTTAGCGTTATTGTTTTGATTTCTGCTGCAAAAGTACATAAAGGTCTGAACAGCGGCTTAAAAAATCATTTCATCGAATAAAAAATTCCGTTCATTGTAACATAATTGCTATTACATGAACGGAATTTCATACTTTCCTGCTACTTCTTTACCATTTCTCTATATAAAACTGCTACCATTTCTCTCTCGCTTCCATTCGAGCATTTTGTCGTATACTTTTCTTTTAAATATTCTTTTTCTCATAACTTGCTGATTTTGAGCACAAAGATACATACAAGTTCCAAATCCCCCAAATGTTTTTGCTCGAAATGTTCCAAATCCCCCAAATGTTTTATGTTTTTTTGTAGCAGCTCCCCAAAGAGACTTACGTAATGTGTAAAAGAGGCTCACTTGATAAAGGCAGGACGTAGCTGAAAATGCGTCGCGACGTAGCTTACGCTGCATCGCGACGCGTCGGTTGTTACGTCGGGACGTATCAGATGCCGCATCGGGACGTAATTTCAACGGTTTCGTCTAAGACATTACGGAAAAGCTAAGAAATTCACCATGCATTGAACCGAATACTACAAAAAAACAATGGAAATCACTAAGTATCGAACCGTAAATAAGTGTTTTTGTTCAATGCTTCCTGTTTTTTTGCCTCTAAAACGCCTGGATATCGCTATTTTATGGCAATTATATGGCAGACAAAGCCCAAACATAAAGAATTGCCATAGCCTTAATATACTTATAATCTGATAGTTAGCTACAAGATATGGCAATATGGCAATTCTTGCAAGAAAAAAACAATCACAACAGACTATTAAGAACGTATCATGATGTACTTGAGTTAATGAAGTCAAGTGCTTGAGTTAATGAATTCAAGTGCTTGAGTTAATGAGTTCAAGTGCTTGAATCAGCTTACGAATGTGGCTGAGTGAGCTTACTAAAGTGACTGAGTTAGCATATTCAATCGGCTTTGTAAGCTATCGGAGACGTCTCAATGAATTAACGGAGACGACTCAATAAGCTATCGGAGACGACTCCATTAGCTATCGGAGACGACTCCATTAGCTATCGATGACGACTCCATTAGCTATCGGAGACGTCTCCAAAAGCAGACACAGATAGCTAATTGGTTAATTCCAAATCATTTGCAACAATTATCAAAAATATGTAGTTAGCCTGAGCGAATGACCTAGCGGAGGTATCGTGGATGGCATCAAGCACATACATCTTAGGGAATTTCTGACGATGTAACTTGTACGGGTATTAATACCACCATACCAACACCGCCCGGCACTACACACTATTCTCTTACGCATTCAGAATAAGTTGCAGACATGTGCAGTCTTCATGTGGTGGCTGCATGACACCACACTTCATAAATCACTATAATCCAACAAATTATATCAGATTCGTGCGGTGTACAATCTATTTTGCAAAACTCGCCCGACAAAGAGACAAATGTATTGAACCATTTCCACAACAAACATATCTTTGACATAGCTTTCTTACAGACTTGTATCAAAGTTAGTTAGAAACAGCAACAAAAAGAAAGAATCAAGTACAGGATGCATTGAGTACCCTTTGTTTAACCATATAAACACTTTATTCATAAAGAAAAAAAAGAGCTTTAACTTTCTTTATTACTCTTTTGCTTGCATTATAAAAAATATTCTCTATCTTTGCACTCGATTCCATGTCTTTTTCGAAAGACAGAGTTCACGCCGTGCCAAACTGGCAATAATTGTTTACAACGAAAACCATGATGGCGAGGATGGGACTAACTTGGAATCACGACATAATGGGAAGGCGTTTATCAGACGCTTTATCTTTGACTCTAAGAAATCTAGCAAATTTCCAAACCCTGTCAGAGAAAAGCAACGGTAGATGTCCTCGGGATGTGTATATTCACGTCTCTTACTGGATATGGTTAGCCATAATTGGCTCTATATCGGTGAGGGGTAGGTGTATCATATCGGCGTGGGCTCTGACGTTGTTCATTCTTACAGGATTGGGCAGTGCTAGAGCCTCTTAGAGTGGGATGAACAACAGGTAGGTTCTCCACGCTCTTTTTGTTTTGTCGCAAAACCTATTTATAACTTTTCCACAGGTTTGGAGACCATCTGTATTTTTTTTGAGTATGAGCATGAAAAGCGTAATTGGAAAACTCAACACAGCTTCCCTATATTCAGGGATTGTTCTGCTTGTTTTCATGACTTGCATCAATTGCCATGCAAAGTCAAGAAGCAAATCACACAGTGTCTTTCAAACGGAAAAGCATTTAGGTTACGGCAATGTTCTGAAGGACAGTATAGCAGAAATTGTTATCAATACGAAAAAGGTAACTTGTCAATTAGTCGCCAAAAGCCCAACAGACTCTTTACGCAACGACTCGATTTGTGAGTTGCCAAAGGAACTCACATCTGTAGCCAAGTACCTATTCCTAGACCCTGCAAACTTCAAGACAAATACCACTGTATATGGAATTTTCCGTCCTTGGGTTAGTTTCAGTTTTGAAGTCAAGAAAAAACAACGTATCTATTACGAGTTAGATTTTGGACTGGCCAAATGGCGACTTCTTGACACAAACATGCGCCCGATTTGCACGTTCGACATGAAAGAAAATCGAGCACAGTTCATTCGACTAGTACGTCTTGTATTCCCTAATGATAAAACCCTAGAAATGTTAAACGTTAATCTCACCAACAAAAAATGAAAAAGCTAGTCTTTATTACATGCTTGCTATTTGTCATATTAGGCACAACAGCACAAACTATCCATTGGATTACATTTGTCGATACAACAGACCGAAGAGTTGGAAAGCTTGATGTCAATGGACATGAAGTCTTATACAACAACTTCATAAACGATGTCAATGCCGCTCTTGCAGAAAAAGGATACGAATCTGACATACAAGATTTTGTTGGCGAAAATGTATCGCCAGCCAACTGCAAGTCTGCCGTAGAATTACTAAGAGTAAGTCCAGAAGACATCATTGTGTTCTATTATATAGGGCATGGCGGAAGACCCAACACGGGTTCTGAGTATATCGAGCAACATCCATATCCCCAACTATACTTGGCACAAGAGGATGGCAAAAAGTGCATACCATTGGAATGGATAAACAATACGTTAAAAGCAAAAGGTGCAAGACTTACCGTAACCATCGGAATGGCTTGCAACTCACTCGACAACACCATGGTAGTAAAAACTGGACCAACATTTTCCGCCAACTATGGTACCGCAAGAATTAATGACAACAAACTTTCACGAATACAAGAACTATTCTTAGGAGTGAAAGGTAACGTCATTGCTACATCAGCATTACCTACCCAATCTTCCATCGGAGCTGAAACCATATTTGGTCCAATGGACTACTATTCTGCAGCTATTTGTGACATTTTCAAGAACAAGTTAAACTCTTGGACTGAGAAAATGACTTGGGAAAGTTTCTTGAACACTGTAGGAGATCTTGTCGAAGCATCGTCTGACAAAGAACAAACACCTTTCTTTGAAGCTCATCTAGCAGATGCCCAAATACCATCTGTCCCAGTAGGCACTACACCTACTCCAACACCACCAGAGCTTCCAACTAAAGCCAAGACAACCACAACTCAAACGGATTGGAATGAGCTGACCAACAAACTAACAGAGTTAGCCAACTCTTCCATTGAGGAAGGTGTACGAATAAAGATGGAACAACAGATGAATCGGCTATTTGCAAATAGAGCTATCATCAAGATACTTTGCCAAGATGGTTCTGCCGTTTACGACAAGGAGTTGGCAGATGTATTTCTTGGCAGATTAGCCACTAGCCGTTTATTATTAAAAGTACAAGTTGTTGATGGAAATCAAGATTCCAACAACAAGATTACACAGCTAAAGGTAAAAGAAACATATAAAACAAGGAGATAAAAAATGAAGAAATTGATATTTATACTATTTGCCTCCTTATTCATGGCAAGTAATGTTTGTGCGCAAACCTATGCACAAGAAGAACTGGCAAAACAAAGAGCCGCAGAAAGAGTTGCCCAAATGAACGATTACGTATCATTCATGGCAAGCAAAGAGAAAAATCTCAACTATCGTAGATATTACAAAAACAAAGCACTTAACCTTTTCATTGGAAAAGGTTATGATTACAACCGTGATGGGTATCCATGCAAAGGTGTTATTATGGAAGTTTCATCCACACGAAGAAGAACTGTTAGTAAACCGTTGATTCGGGATTACTTCGACAACTTGACAAAACTCCAATACACATCGGTAAAAATAACATCTTCAGAAGTTGCAGAAATGAAAATCAGCAATTTGAAAAAGACAGAAGAAGACAATGTCTATGAGTGTACTTGTCAATATGTACAAATCTTCGAGGGACGAAATGACCGTTTTGTTTACAAAGACAAGGTTGTCAAGCGTATCAAGTGCTACGTGACATTTGAATATGTCGAAGATGAAGAAGACCCAGAAATGATGGTATTACTCGGAGACACACAATGTATCTCCACAGAGAAGTTATAAATATGAACAGAAAGCTTACAATAATAATATTCCTTAGTTTCGCCTTAGTGTTTACGAACAAAGCCTATTCGCAAATACTTGGTGGACTAAGTTCTTTGGATAAATATGTCCAAAAAGCAAGAATTGGACTTGTTGACGAATTCTTCAACAGGTTTAATGGTACTGAAATGCATCCTGATTTGCCTAAGTCGGCAAAAGATAGCCGCAAAAGAAATCTCATGATGCTTTATAATCTTGGCATGTTTTCCTCCCAAAAGGATAGCTTGTTCAAAAAAGCTTCGCTAATGGCTGACGTAATCATAAAAGAAAACATCCAGCTCCATTACGAAGATTCAACATGGACAGCAGTTGCACACTGCGCGGGTTCATTAAATGGGCAACCTAAAAAGTTCAATCTATATCTCACAGTAGAAAAACATAAAGGCAATAGCTACAAATGGGTAATAAATCGAGCAGAAGGAAGCATATTTAGTATTAAGGCTGACAACAAGGAAAAGGGAAGTCTCCTTTCTCCAGATGACCATGAGACAAATTTTATGTCTTTGAGTCACATGACAACAGAACAACCCCAAAATGTGAGCAAGTTTATGAGAAAGAGATTTGGATATGATCCGACTTCAGCATTTGCGTATTTAGTGCATAGCAAGAAGCTCCGAATAGACCATGTAGAAAACTTGGAATTTGTTTTTACACAAGTACCAGGTTACATATTTCATATCCAATACTTTGAGCGTGAAAAGTCAAACACGGGTTGGTTGATTTCTTCTTTCAAAGCTATAAGCGACAAACAAAAAGACACTTTCCTACGAAGAGTCCAAGGTACAGTCTTGCCACCAACTGCTACCAAAAACATTCCGTCCAAGCCATCTGAGGTAACCAGTAAAACAAATTCAGAGAACTTATCCGCCAAAAACTTTCAAGAAAGACAAGCAGACAGAACACAATATGTGATTTTGGAAAAAGAGTTAGTTTCCGACATCGAACAATGCGACTCTGTTTCCTGCTTGCTTCTAGACCCTTTTTCAAAAGATACTACGACACTAAAGTTAGGAGATTATGGTGAAATTTTGAAACAAACTAGACTGAATGCGGAAGCATCAGAAGCATTCAAGCAAACACTTCTTTACAAAAAATCCTTCGTAAAAGAAAACTTTCAAAAGGACTGCACCTTTTTGCCAGACATAGCCATGATTATGTACAAAAGGAGAAAGAAGGTTGTCACATTTGCTTATTCTTTCTATTGCGACGTATGCCACATCAACCATAAAGACAAAACATATGTTTACAATGGGGAGTTAATACGAGCTTCTATCCAACAAATAGTATTGGACACCTATTCACAAGACCGATATTTGAGAAGAATCGCAGGTATAACAAGATAAAAGAAACAAAAATGAATAAGATTATAATTATGGGATTGTTCTTTCTTTGTTCTGTAACCTCCATTTGCGCACAAACTATGCACACATTGATTTTTGCAAACAAAGAGGAAAAAGGTAGAGAGCTAGATAGAACTGCCGAATATAACAACATGGCAAGCTTCTGTAGAGAAGTAGCAACAGCACTTGGTTACAAGCATGACCTCCGACAACATAGTGGTGCTGAGTTCACCTCAGCCATGGCTGTCCAAGATATAAACAACCTAAATGTTGCAAATGGTGACATCGTTATTTTCTATTATGACGGTCATGGCTGTAATTGGGATGATGACGAATGGCCTCACATGGCGTTCCTAGATAAACAATATTGGGAGACAACACTTTACAACCAACTGAAAGCTAAGTGTAAAAACGCCAAGCTAACAATTTGCATAGCAGGTTGCTGTAATATGGATTCAGAGGGAGCAAAAGTTGGCAAAAATCGCCGATACTCCATGATGGACAAATCAAAACTAAAGACTTTGTTTACGGGTTTCTCAGGCAACCTTTACATCAAATGTTCCGCAAGCAAGAGAGGTCAATACTCTTATAGCTGCACAGGAGGAAGCAATCCTGGAAACGTCTATGCTATTTGTCTAAGGAACGCCATCTATGACGCCACATCCAACGCTTCCGAGAGTTCTCCTACTTGGGAAGCTGTCATGGCAGATGCCGCAAAAGCTGCATACAATAGCACAACAGAAAGTTCTGCGGGGCCTCAGCAGCCCCAACATCTGCTAGAAGCATCTGCGGTAACTACTCCTACTCCTACCCCTACCCCTGCCCCAACTCCTTCACAACAGCCAACTGGCGATTTGGGTGAAGCATCATTCAAAAGAGTAACTGCCAACATCATGAACTTGAAAGACGGAACATACATTGCTACAATGGCTAGTTTTGACACTCATCACATGAATGAGCAAGGAGGCAAGATTGTCGCCTTTGTCTCGAACAAAGAGATGAAAAGTGTTGATTTTGGTTCCCATTACATTCATGGATCATTCTCAAATAAGGTCATTTTGATAAAACTCAATGATGTTATCGCTGTTAGCGGCAAGGAATTTCAGATACGAGTTGGAATCTTTGATTACAAACAAAAAAAGTATATAGCATATAGTAAAGACTTAAACCTCGAAGTAAAATGAAAAAAGCATTAACTCTATTATTTTTTCTACAGGTACTATTGTGCAACGCCGCAAATACCTTAGATGCTCATTCAGTAGTAGCCTCTTTTGGTGACAATCTCAGAATGTGGATTGCCACAGGCAACATTGCATACCGAGAGAACATAGAAGCAATTTGCAACGCAAGCAAAAAATGCCGTATCTTAGATAACATCACTAAGGATTTAATACAACGTCGAAACTTGCCACTTGTTGATAAGAACTTCACATTGGACTCTTATCTAAACTGCATAGATGTCGAAATGAGCCATGGGTTAAAAATACAAATGGACAACTACCAAAAAGTCGACAAAAGAAAAATTCAAGTTTATGGAGCAAAAAGCATAAAGGATGTGGAAGAAATAGACTATATTTCTTGCAATGTTTACGCTAGTGGACCTCTAAAATATTCTATCAAAGATCTATTCTATGTCAGAAAAGGAAAGATAACCAAGATTGCTCCATACGAGGTTGACGAAAAGACACACAAAATCCATGTTGACTTGAGCGACATTGATTTTGATGAAGAAACTATCGGACTAACATATAATTATGGACAACATTTTAATATTGGAGCATCCATCAGTTATGCTATTCCTTGGTTTATGGTATCTTTTGACTTCGGACTCGCTAACAAAATGGACGCAGTTACCAGTACCAAAGTGGAAATGACAGACATCATGAACTATACAATTACAACCACGTCGTTAAAGCCAAAGATGTTCTTCACCATAACTCCTGCGTTAAACCTAAAATATATAGCCGTGGGGTGTGGAGTTGGAGTCTTGTACATGAAAGGAAACGAAATATCCAAATTTAGTTATTATACGTCTTACACTGGAGGTTATTCATACGGAAGCAGTACTTCTGAAAGTGATGCAGAAAAACTGAAGTTTATGTTACGGCCTTCCATCAAAGGTTTCATTCCTTTATCTGACGAATGGTCTTTAGTGGTAGGTGCTGGCTACGACTATGCATTCAAATACAAAAAATGCAACGGTTTTAACTTTAGCCTAGGATTCCAGTATTCCTTGGATTGGTAATATTAAAAATTGGTAATTATGAAAAGAAATTATTGCAATTGGTATATGAATACTATTCATAAGATTTTATCATTATGCCTATTATTCTTGCTTACAATAGGCATGGTTAGTTGTAACGAAGAACAAACAAACGAAGACGATTTCAAGCTAAAAGGAGACATATCCAAATATGTCCCAGCATACGCATTCGATTTGGATGCCACAATATTGAACGGAAGCGACGGATACGCTTATATGAAGTTTTCGCCAATTACTAGAACCGACTTGTCGCTTTGGGGACTTCAACTGAGAAGTGCAAAATACTATGTAGATGGCATATTGGTTGGAACAGGAAATAGTTCAGAACAAACATTAGTCGCAAAAAGAAGTCTATTTGATGCTGGCAAACATAATGTCAAAGCACAATTTACTATCGGCGGTGAGGAATGTAATGAGGTAAACATCGATCAAGAAGATGACATATTTGTCATTTCTCCTAACTTGGATGGTTATTTTGATATAGACTACAACTATGTAACCAAGGGAGACATTTTTCATGTAGAACTTTACCCTCCTATAGGAAACGATATTCACATAAACAAAGTTACATATACTTGGGATGGCACAAATTACGAAAGTGTAACGTCCCCATATGACTGGAAGCACCAAGTTACAGAAGATATTGGTACAGACCACAATCTAACAGTAACTATCAGTTGTACAGAAGGCAGCTCGCAAATCACATACACAATGTCATATAGTGGCATTAAAATACGAGATGAAGAAGACGAAATCGTAAGTACGGACTTATTGAATGGAATCACTGAATATAAAAATGGGCAAACCATTCAACTGACTTCTAAAAGTTATATTGGCAGAGCAAAGAAGGATAGTTACGAGATAAAATACTACCTAGACGACAAACTCGTTGGACAGACTTCATCTTTTCCATATACATTCAAATATAAATTATCAAATGAATCCGTTGGAATCCATAGGCTTAAAAGTCTAGCAATTCTCAAGGAAGAAGATGGAACTGAAAAAAGTTCTAGCGAAACAAACTTTGACTTTCTTATAACAAAATAAAAGATACGCAATAGATTTTATTTATGAGACGTACTCTAACTTTTGTTCTAACATTACGGTTATGATAACCTATGACGACTCCGGAAACAGACACAGATAGTTTCATTGGCTAACGCAAGTACTTTCATTGGCTAACGCAAGTACTTGCGATGACCAACGAAGCCTGATTCTATGGGCAAAGAAACAACTCATAGAAAAAACAGCGTTAAAAATCATTGCATCAGATACAAGAATTCGTCCAACATAACATAAGCAATAGGGGATAAACGAAAAGTATGGGGGCTTCTGCAATTATTCAAAACATTTTTTTCATCAAAACGGCACATATATCAAATATTTCCATTATCTTTGCAAAAAGAATAAGAAAGAAAGGGATCATTCATCATGGAACAAGCTAAAAGAGTACCATACGGAGTATCTAATTTCGTCGATATTATCGAGCGAAACCAGTATTATGTCGATAAGACTATGTATCTGCCTTTGTTGGAAAAAGAGGCAGATGCTCTCTTCTTTATACGTCCTCGAAGATTCGGCAAGAGTTTGCTGATAAGCATGATGCGTGCTTATTATGACATCGGCATGACAGAAAGGTTCCAAGAGCTTTTTGGCAACCTTTGGATTGGCTCCCATCCTACCCCACAGCAGGGCAAGTACCAAGTACTATACCTTGACTTCTCGAAGATAGGAGGAGGCATCAAGCTCTTGGAAGACCGATTCAATGACTATTGCGGTCAGTGCGTGGATTTCTTTGTAGATACCCTTTACAAGGACTACTATACCCCAGAGGCTATCGCCAAGATAAAAGGCATCAACTATGCTTCGGGCAAATTGAACGCCCTCGCAATGGAGGCTCAGAAGAATGGTTATCAACTATTCCTCATCGTGGACGAATACGACAACTTCACCAACGTGGTGCTCAATGAGCACGGGGAGGATGTGTATTGGGCATTGACCCATGCCAGTGGCTTCTATCGTGAGATTTTCAAGGTATTCAAAGGTATGTTCGCCCGTATCTTCATGACTGGTGTAAGCCCTGTAACGCTCGATGACTTGACCAGCGGTTTCAACATCGGCTGGCATATCTCTACCAAGGCGCCTTTCAACCAGATGCTTGGTTTCTCCACAGAAGATGTGAGAGACCTGTTCACTTACTACAAGAATTCAGGCGACTTACCAGCCGATACAGATGTAGAAGCGATTATCGAGGACATGAAACCTTGGTACGACAACTATTGTTTTTCAGAGGAGGCATTGAGAACCCAAAGCAAGGTATTCAACTGCGACATGGTATTATACTATCTCCGCAACTATATGGAGACAGGGGAAGCTCCACGCCAGATGATTGACCCTAACACCAAGACCGACTACAACAAGATGAAGAAACTCCTCCAGCTCGACAAGCTGGACGGAGACCGAAAGGGAGTCATCATGACCATTGCGGAAAAAGGAGAAATTGTAGGAAACATCGAGGAATCATTCCCGGCAAAGACATTGACAAATCCTGAGATATTCATCAGTTTGTTGTTCTACTATGGTATGTTGACCATCAAGGATACTTTTGGAGACCAACTGATTTTGGGCATTCCTAATAATAATGTACGCAAACAATATTATAATTATCTGTTGGAGCAGTATCAAGAGGAGAAATACATCAATACCTCCAACCTCAAGACCATGTTTACCTATATGGCTTTTGAGGGCAAGTGGAAGGAATGCCTGGAGTATATGGCAAAAGCATACACCGAAGTATCATCTGTTAGGGATGGTATCGAGGCTGAGCGCAACTTGCAAGGTTTCTTCATGGCATATTTCAGCCTCAACAATTATTACTATACTGCCCCAGAGTTGGAATTGAACCATGGTTATTGCGATTTCTTCCTCCTGCCAAACTTGACCCACTACCCTACGAAGCATAGTTATATCATCGAGCTAAAGGTATTGTCTAAGAAAGAATTCGACACTCTAACAGAAGATGGCAAGATGACCAAGGGAGCGAAGCAATGGCTTGATGCCGAGGAACAAATCAAGCAATATGCCAAAGCACCAAGAGTGGAGGCATTACGCCAAGGCACGACACTCCATAAGATTATCATGCAGTTCAAGGGATGGGAACTGGCGAGAATTGACGAAGTAAATGAAATATAAACATATAGAGAATGAGTTCATGCCAAACTACGCATTATATTGCCAGTTTGCATAACAATGACAGAGCGCAAGATTATACATATCGACATGGATGCCTTCTTTGCGGCAGTAGAGCAAAGAGACAATGCGGAACTTCGGGGCAAACCGGTAGCGGTGGGCTTCGACGGACCACGTGGTGTGGTTTCCACAGCCAGCTATGAGGCAAGAAAGTATGGCGTACACTCGGCGCAATCCATCGCTCAAGCCAAACAGCGTTGCCCTAACCTCATTATCGTACCCTGCCGGCATTCTTATTATGCAGAAATATCCCATCAGATACATCAGATATTCCAGGAATATACCGATCTCATCGAACCCATCTCCATTGATGAGGCCTTTCTTGATGTAACGCAGAATAAGAAAGGGATAGAACTGGCGGTGGATATTGCCAAGGAGATAAAGGCTCGCATCAAGGAGGCTACAGGGCTTACCGCTTCAGCAGGCATCAGTTACTGCAAGTTTCTCGCCAAAGTGGCTTCTGACTATCGCAAACCGGACGGCATCTGCACCATTCATCCCGACAAGGCGCTCGATTTCATCGCCCAGCTACCAGTAGAGGATTTCTGGGGCGTGGGCAAGAAAACCTTGCAAAAGATGCATTTCATGGGTATCTTCAACGGAGCTGACCTGCGGAAAGTATCCGAGGAACATCTGGTAGAAGTGTTCGGAAAAGCCGGACACATCTTCTATGATTTTGCAAGAGGGATAGACGAACGGCCGGTCATCACCTACCGGGAACGGAAATCGGTAGGCTGCGAACAGACTTTCCTGGAAGATATCTATGCCAAATCGGCTGTAATTATCGAACTGTATCATACCGTACTCGAACTGCTGGAGCGCATCGCCAAAAGCGGTTTCGAAGGAAGAACCCTGACGCTGAAGGTGAAGTTTGCCGATTTCACACAGATAACACGAAGCATCTCGCAAGAGAAGGTTCTGAAAAAGAAGGATGATATTCTACCTCTTGCCAAAGGGCTGCTGAAACAGGTAGATTACTCCTCCTCCCGTCCCATCCGCCTGCTTGGTCTATCCGTTAGCAATGCCTCATCAGAAGAAGTCAGGAAGCAAGACAAGGAGAACAGCAGTTTCAAGCCCGAATACAAAGAACTGGAACTGGAATTCGAAGAATGGGAATAAAAAGCGTAGGAAAGGGAGGTTCAGTATAGAATCTCTTTAAAAGGAAACCGGACAAAATGCGAAAAGCAGCTGCAAGACATCACGCCTACAGCTGCTTTCTCTCATTACTTGTTATTTCCCAAAACAAAACTTTTAACCTTAAAGAAAACTACCTACCTTAATGAATACTCAATCCTATAACCTTAAAACATAAACCTATGAAAATGCAACTACGTCTGCATGAAACAATTTATAAACTTCTAAACTCTGGTGCAAAGGTAGTAAGTTTCGGCGAAACCCAGGTACAATTATCGTTCAAATAGTGACAAAAATGATACAATGTACATTTTGTGTTATGAAATGAACGATTTTTATCCATATATTCATAGATTTTACACTTCAGGCATAGCGTATTTCTCTCTATTTCACCATATTACCTACATCACCAGGTAACATTCCATACTCTTCCTTGAAACATTTTGTAAAGTAAGATGGCGCAGAGAAACCTACTTCATAGGCAACTTCTGATACACTCATGCTACGGGTTTCGAGCAAACGCTTAGCCTTGGCAAGGCGAGCCTTACGGAGCAAGTCGACAACAGAAGAGCCTGTCATCGCCTTCACCTTACGATAAAGCTGCACACGGCTTAAGCCAATCTGCTGTCCCATATCCTCGACACCAAACTCGCTATCAGAAAGGTTCTGCTGGATAATGGTTTGAAGCTGCTTGAGGAACTGCTTGTCACGGTCTTCCAGATGAGACTCAGAAATCTCCTTATCAGCCTCCTGCGAACCCTGATAAAGATGTTTCAGAAGCTGACGCTGTCGCAGGAGATTCTCGATACGGGCGAGAAGCACCTTGCTATGGAATGGTTTGGTAATATAAGAGTCGGCTCCATGCTCATAACCCTCTGCGCGATGCTCCTCCAGATTCTTCGCCGTGAGCATAATAACAGGGATATGAGAGGTAGCGGTATTCGTCTTCAACTGTTCGGTAAACTCCAATCCGTCCATAACAGGCATCATCACATCGCAGATTACCAGGTCAGGTACCTCTTTTATAGCTACGGATAATCCCTCTTTACCATCGGCGGCCTCAAGAACAATATACTCATCCTGCAAAAGCGTACGCTCATACTGACGGATATCGGTATTATCATCAATAACCAGAACTGTAGGGCGATTGGTATTCTCACTTACCAACTGCTGAACTTTTCCACGACTTCTGTCCCCATCGTCAATATATTGCAAAACCGATTCATCTAGCACATTCTTACCATCTGGCGCAGAAGTACTTACAGAGTTATCCACAATATCCACACCATTGTGGATAACTTGTGAATCACACTCCTGTTCACGAGGAATTACAACGATAAAATCAGAGCCCTTCCCCAGTTCGCTCTCTACCCTAGCTTCACCATGATGCAACTCAACAAATGATTTCACCAGAGCCAGACCGATACCCGTACCGCTGGCAGCACCCTTAGCCTGGAAGAAGCGTTCAAAGATCTTATCAGCCTCATCCTGCGAGATACCCTTGCCCGTATCTTTCACGTCTAGACGGAGATTGGCACCTTCATCTTTCAAAGATACAAAGATTTCGCCACCAGCAGGCGTATATTTCAAGGCATTGCTCAACAGATTGAATACGATACGGGAAATCTTCTCCTGATCGGCTATCATTTCATGGCTGCCTTTCAAGTCATCAACATTCAGATGCAGTCTGATCTGCTTGCGTTCGGCAGTAAGCTGGAAGTCGCTCACCCACATCATCAGAGTCTTCACAATGTCGAAGCGATAGAGTTTCAACTCCATCTTGCCATTCTGAATCTTACGGAAATCAAGAATGTTACCAACCAACTGTTGGAGGGCAAGCGCATTACGCTGCACCATCTTCAAGAGTTCGCGGCTCTTGCCCTTGATACCGGTATCTTCAAGCAGCATCTCTACCGGGTCGGCAATCAGGGTTAAAGGCGTGCGAAGTTCATGACTGATATTGGTAAAGAACACCAGACGGGAATGAGTGAGTTCCAAAACCTCCTCATTCAATCGTTTCATCTTCTCATTCTTTTCACCCAATTCTACATTCAGTCGCTTCAGTTCGTCATTGGTTTTAGCCAATTTTTCGTTCAGTTTTACCTTTACCAGATAACCTCTGAAGATCAAAGCCGCCGCTGCAAGGCAAACAAGCAGGAACAGGCACAGACCTATGAGCATGACTTTCTGTGAGTTATAATCAGACAGATATCGATCTACCTGCTTATGCAAAGTCTTCAGATTGCGCGCCTGGCGCTCGGCATCCCTAGCCTCCATCAAGGTAAGCTCTGCATTTGCCTTGGTAATGATAGATGTACTCAGATAATTATCACGTTCATAAGGCTGATGCTTCAATATCTTCATGGCAAGCGCTATGACCTCGTCACCCTTGGTAGGATAAAGATAAGAGGCTTCGAAAATACCATCGCGCACAAGTTCCAAACCACCACCTTCGGTAGCCATACCGTCTACTCCGGTATACTTATAGTTACGCTTTACCCTCATCTGTCGGGCAGCCACATAAGCTCCCCAGGCAAGACAGTCATTATGGGCAAAGACATAATCAAAGTCCTGTGTCTGTTTCAATATGCGTTTCATCGCCTGGATTCCACCCTCTTCTTTCCAGTTTCCTTCCTCCGAGGCTACAACCTGTAACCCAGGATAAGGCTTGATAGCATCCATAAAACCACGATGACGCTCCAAAGCAGGCGAAGAGCCCTCCAAACCGCTGATTTCAACGATGCGGCCCTTTCCCTGAAGCTGCTGGGCGATAAAAGTTCCCATCGATTTACCTATCGTATAGTTATCGCAGCCGATAAATGCCGTATACTTATCAGAATTGGTCTTCCTGTCATAGAGAATCACAGGAATACCTTTATCGTAAGCACGTTCTACCGACTTGGATATAGCACTCAGCTGATTAGGAGATACGATAAGCAGATCTACGCCCTCATCGATAAACTGGTTAACTTGCTTATTCTGCAACACATTATCATCGTTGGAAGAAGCCAGTTTCACGATAAGCGAATCGTTGAGATACTCGCCCATCTTCAGTTCATCATTCAGTTTATCGCGCCAGATATCTTCCGAACACTGGGATACGCCAATGACATACTTCCTAGGCTTCTGAGCACAACCGGTCAGCAACACGATGATCGCTACATATATAATAAGGTGTAATTTTCGTTTCATACAGCTTATACAATTTCTTTGTTTATAAAGAAGAGGCATTCAAAATGCCTCAAAATAAGACTTAACGCTGCAAATTTACAATTTTTTTTTGAATATTTCCCCCTTTGGTCAGTTTTTTACAAATATCGGTCTAAAATTTATAAAGAATTTCAGCCAAAAATGCAGTAATTTTGCAACCGAGAAGAAGATATAAGAAAACTCTCATTACAACTAACTGTCAATAAAAGAAAGAAAACAAAATAACAAAACAACATTATGGCAACAGCAATAATACTACTACAACTGGCTATCGTATTAGCCCTCATCTTCATCGGTGCCCGTATCGGCGGCATCGGACTCGGCATCTTCGGTATGGTAGGTGTCTTCATTCTGGTATTCTTCTTCGGACTGAAACCAGGAAATCTTCCAATAGATGTGATGCTCATCATCGTATCGGTAATAACAGCAGCATCAGCTCTGCAGGCAGCAGGCGGTCTGGATTATCTCGTAGGCTTGGCAGCCAAGTTCTTGCGTAAGCATCCTAATCACATCACCTATTTCGGTCCGCTTACCACCTGGCTCTTCTGCATCGTAGCAGGTACAGCTCACACCTGCTATTCCCTGCTCCCTATCATTTCAGAGATTGCTACCAACTCTAAGATTCGTCCTGAGCGTCCGTTAGGCGTATCAACCGTATCTGCATCTCTCGGAATTACCTGTAGCCCGGTTTCGGCAGCCACCGCAGCTATCATCAGTACCGACCTTCTGGGTGGTGCAGGCATCGAACTGAAACATATCCTGCTCGTAGGTATCCCGGCATCTCTGATTGGCATCCTCATTGCTGCTTTCTTGCAGAACCGAATCGGCAAAGAGTTGCAGGAAGATGAAATCTATCTGCAAAAGGTGAAGGAAGGCATCATTAATCCTGAGAAAGACAGCAAACTCATCGACGAAATGATCAAGAATCCTAATCCTCGTGCCAAGTATGCAGTAATGGCATTCCTCCTCGGCGTATTGGCGGTAGTCGTTTACGGCAGTTTCCCAAGTATCCGCCCTAGCTTCATGCTCGATGGAGAACTCCACAGAGTTTCCATGCCTGAAATCATAGAAATTATCATGATGTCGGTAGCAGCCCTGATTCTCTTTGTTGGCAAAGCAAAGGTAGGCGATGCGGTAAAGGGCAACGTGTTTGCAGCAGGCATGAATGCCATGGTAGCCATCTTCGGTATAGCCTGGATGGGAGACACCTTCTTTAATGGCAATCTGGCTTTCTTCAAAGAAGGCATTGCCAGCGTAGTAAGCCAATATCCGTTCCTCTTTGCAATCGCCCTCTTCATCATGAGTATCATGCTCTTCTCGCAGGCAGCAACAGTAAGAACACTTTATCCTCTGGGTATCGGACTCGGCATTTCGCCTCTGGCACTCGTTGCCATGTTCCCTGCTGTAAACGGATATTTCTTCTTGCCAAACTATCCAACAGCGGTGGCAGCAATCAATTTCGATCGTACGGGCAGTACCCGAATCGGAAGATTTGTCATCAACCACTCGTTCCAGTTGGCAGGCTTCACAACCACCATCGTTTCTATCGGTGTGGGATATCTGATTATTCAATTCCTATAAACCTTTAAAAAGAAATCATCATGAAACATTACAAGAAAAGCATCCTGCTTTCAGCTTTTACAATAGCTACGATGTTGCCGAACTGCACATGGGCACAAGGCACAAATGACGGACTGGGTGGAGATGACGGCGACATAGAATCGCTCTACTCCAAGGTTACCAACATAGAGAAGAAACAGAAGGCGCTGAACTTCTACGTGAATTTTGCAGAAAGTTTCCAGACAGAACACAATTCGAAAACTGATGAATGGACTTCAAGATTCTATAACAAGAACCTGAGAATAGAGATGACCGGCTGGCTGACAGATAATCTCTACTACCGTTTCCGCCATCGTCTGAACAAGACTGATGCTCCGATGGGAGAAGATAACTTCGCTAAAGCAACCGATTATATGATGGTTGGCTGGAAGTTTAACGATACCTGGAGCATACAGGGCGGTAAGAAATGCCAGGCGCTAGGCTCGTTTGAGTTTGATGAGAACCCGATGTTCATCTACCAGTTCTCTGACATGGAGGATAATGTAGACAGCTCGAAAGGTGCCCTCAACCTGCTCTATAATCCAAGCAAGACCCAACAGTTCTCTGCCGAAGTGAGCAATACATATAACGGTAAACTCACGGATGAGTTCGGAGCCGATGCCAAGGTGACAACCGGCAAAATAACCGATAATGGCACGAATGCTGGAAAGAAACTGGAAGTAGAGGCTTTGGAGAAATCTAATAGTCCTTTGACATACAGCCTCGGATGGAATGGAAAATTCTTCGACAACAGATTGCAGACACGATGGTCTTACTCCCTTCGTACTCAGGCTAAAGGAAAATACAGCCGGTTCTTCCGTCTCGGACAGAAACTGAATCTGAACAAGCTGCAATGGTATGTAGATTACAACAATACATACGATGATCTGGACAGAATGAAGATTGCATCGAAGGAGGTGGTTGATGAAATGATCAACAGCACTTATACCCAGGACGAAATCAATAGCCAGGATTTCAGCAACTTATATCTTAGCAAGGTATGCTATCAGGGAATCGTAAGCAAGATGAACTGGCAATTTGCCAAAGACTGGAACCTGATGCTGAAAGGCATGTGGGAAACCGCAAGTGCCACAAAGAACGAAGCGTTTAAAAACTACCGCACAGCATACGGCTACATCGGAAGTCTGGAATACTATCCAGCCCGCAAACAGAAGCAGGATCTACGTATCTTCCTGGCCTACGTAGGTAGAAAATACGACTACAGTAAAAAGAGCGGATTGCAAGATTACAATACCGACCGCATCGAACTCGGCTTAATGTATCGCCTGAAGGCTTATTAAACAGACTGAAAAGAGCGGAAAAAAGCAGAAAGTTCGTTTTTTACAAATTAAGGTTCACTTTTTATAAAGAGAATATGCAAAAATCATCGTATCTTTGCAACGGATAAAGGAAATAACACCTGCTTCCAAAAGAATCAATAGAATAAACAATAATAATAACAAAACAATCAATATTATGGCTGAAGAGAAAAAATTTAGAGTAGAGTCAGACCTTTTAGGTGAACTCAAAGTTCCTGCTGAAGCACTTTATGGTGTACAGACACAGCGCGGTATTAACAACTATCACATTTCACGCAAGACGATGCGCGACTATCCTGATTTCATTATCGCCATTGCTTACGTAAAGTTGGCTGCCATCGAAACCAATCATACTCTCGGTGTTATCAACGACGAGATTTCAGGAGCTATCGGTCAGGCTTGCCGCGAAATCATCGACGGTAAATGGCATGAGAACTTCCCTATCGATATGGTACAGGGTGGCGCAGGTACATCTGTCAACATGAATGCCAACGAGGTAATCGCCAACCGTGCACTCGAAATCATGGAACATGAAAAGGCTGATTATCTGTACTGTTCTCCTAACGATCATTGCAACTGCGGTCAGAGTACAAACGACGTATACCCTACTTCTATCCGTCTGGCTTTGATCCGTATGAATACTCATCTGGTAGGTGCTCTGACAGGCCTGATCAGCGCATTCCGCTATAAGGCAGACGAATATGCTGATGTCATCAAGATGGGCCGTACCCAGTTGCAGGACGCAGTTCCTATGTCTTTCGGTCAGGAGTTCAACGCATACGCCAACAACCTGGAAGAGGAAATCCTCAACCTGGAGCGTAACGTGAAACTCTTACATGAGATCAATATGGGTGGTACAGCCATCGGTACAGGCCTGAATGCCGTTCCTGGCTTCGCTAAGCTCTGTGCTGCTAACCTCAGCAAACTGACAGGCGAGAACTTCGAAACAGCTACCGACCTGGTAGAGGCTACACCTGATACAGGTGCTTACGTAAGCTACTCTTCTGCTTTGAAGCGTCTGGCTATCAAGTTGTCTAAGATCTGTAACGATCTCCGTCTGATGGCTTCTGGTCCTCGTTGCGGCTTGAACGAAATCAACCTTCCTCCTAAGGCTCCAGGTTCTTCTATCATGCCAGGTAAGGTTAACCCAGTTATTCCTGAGGTAACCAACCAGGTTTGCTTCAAGGTAATAGGTAACGATGCAACTGTCAGCTTTGCAGCAGAGGCAGGTCAGTTGGAGTTGAACGTAATGGAACCAATCATCACAGAAAGTCTCTTCGAGAGTCTGACATGGTTGAAGAACGCCATCGAAACCCTGACTTCTGAGTGTATCCTCGGTATCACCGTAAACAAAGAGCGTTGCTACGAAATGGTAAAGAACAGTATCGGTATCGTTACAGCTCTGAATCCTATCATCGGTTACAAGAAGAGTACCAAAGTAGCCAAGGAAGCTCATGCTACAGGTCGCTCTGTATACGACATCGTTATTGAGCAGGGTATCATGAGTAAGGAAGAATTGGACAAGGCACTCGATCCAAAAGAGATGCTGCAGTCACACAAGTTCACCCTGAAATAAAAAGATGTAACTGCTGACATAATAGAACTTTAGAATAAGATATAGAATAATACTAATCTGAGTTTAATATTAACATTTGACCGTTCCGCTTGCCTATTCCTCAAGATAGGCAAGCGGATATTTTTTTTATCGATAAGAAGATGGTCATGTGACGGAAATCTTATCAGTTGCATTGATTACGATAAGCAAGAGGTGTCATTCCAGCCCTAGCTTTAAAGAAATTGGTCAATGCACTTTGGTCGTTAAAGTGAAGATAATCAGCAATCTCTCCCATTGTCATCTCCGACTGCTTCAGCAGATTACAGATTTCTTTGTAAAGAAGAGAGGTAATATGATCATTGACCGTCGTACCCGATATTTCTTTTATCATTCTGGAGAGATAAGCAGAAGAAACATTCAGTTTATCGGCGTAAAACCGGATTTGTCGCTCACTCTTGAAATTGCGATACAGCAAATGCAGAAAGATTTCATACACATTCTTTTTATGGCGCAAGTCCCGGGTCGACAAAAGGTTGTCATAAGGCAACTCTGACACCAGGAGTTTCAAGACATTCACCATAGACTGGATCATCTCTACCTTATAAATATGCTGATGGCGCACAATATCCCGAATCATATGAATGATATCAAGAGCTGCCTTGAGTTTATCGTCAGAAAGATGATACACCAGATCATTAGAAATCTCTTCATCAACAAAAACACATTCTGCCTCAAAATCTTCCGAGATATCGGTAAACTTATAAACATGATTAGGCGAAACGACAAGCAAATCACTTGCCGTAAGCTGATGTTCTTCGTCCTCAGCACTTTCTGTTCCCAGGACGACTTCAAACTTTACACTTCCGCTTTTTACCAATAATATCTTGTAAAAAAGTGTTCGTTCACTCGCCATATCCCTCAGGACACTTCCATTTAAAACATCTGTATGAATATGAGCTGCATAAGCTCCAAATATGTCCTTCAGTTGGTATTTAGCGGCAAACTCTTTTAAGTTATATATTTGCTGCTGCTTCATAATAGTTGTCTTTTGTAGTGCAAAAATATAATTTTATTCTGAAAACACCAAGAAAAAATCAGGAAAATCTTTCATATTTATCTTTTCCACATCAGTTACCAACAGGAAAAACATCTGATAACCAACGGAATAACATAGTTATCAACACTTGTGTGGATAACTTTTCTATGAGAAGTGAATAAATGTGGAAAAGTTTAGAGCATAAAAAAGACATCAACTAAAAAGTTGATGTCTCTCATCTTGTAGCGGGAGGGGGCCACGATCCCTCGACCTCCGGATTATGAATCCGACGCTCTAACCAGCTGAGCTATCCCGCCATCCAAGCAATTGATTTCTCATTTGCGGGTGCAAAGGTAATACATTTATTTGGATTGAACAAATTTTTCGGCAGAAATTTTCAAAAAAAGTTTTATTTTCTCATTTTTCTCACTTTTCAGCCGCTCTTTCACCTAATTATATATATAAAAAAAACGAAAAATAAAGGTTTTCTTATTTTTTTGTATTACCTTTGCACGCTGAATAACGGACCTGCGAATATTTCAAATAAGAAAATGGTCTGAAACAATAGAATATTGAAATGCTTAGAATTAAGAAATTAGACATATTTATTGCCAAACAGTTTGGTCTCCTCTTCATGGGAACATTCTTCATCTGCCAGTTTGTGCTGATGATGCAGTTCTTGTGGAGATATATTGATGAACTCATTGGTAAGGGACTCACGATGGACGTGATGGCTCAATTCTTCTGGTACATGGGTCTGATGCTCGTACCGCAGGCTCTGCCATTGGCTATTCTCCTGTCCTCACTCATGACGTTCGGTAATCTCGGCGAGAGTTCGGAGCTTACTGCCATCAAGGCTGCCGGCATTTCACTGATGCAGGCTTTCCGCTCACTCATCGTCATCACAGTCATCATCATGTTTGGCTCATTCTATTTCCAGAACAATGTGGGACCTAAGTCGAACATGAAACTGGCACAACTTCTGATTTCCATGAAACAGAAAAGCCCGGAACTGGAAATTCCTGAAGGTATCTTCTATGATGGTATCCCAAACTGCAACCTTTATGTGCAGAAGAAGGATTTGAAAACCGGAAAGCTTTACGGCATCATGATTTACCGTATGACCGACAGCTATGAAGATGCAGCCATCATATTGGCAGACTCAGGCATGCTTCAGAGTACAGCAGAGAAGAAGCATCTTGTTCTGAGTCTCTACAGCGGAGAATGGTTTGAGAACATGCAAAACAGCGCACTTGCCAATACTGCTGCCGTACCATACAGACGAGAGACTTTCGTTTCCAAGAAAATCATTCTCGACTTTGACGGAGACTTCAGTATGACCGATGCAGCTTCGCTTTCAGGAAATGCAAAGGGTAAAAGTCTGGAGAAAATCAACCACGACATCGATTCGCTCAACCAATTATATGATTCTATCGGAAGAATCTATCTGAACGAAGCCAACGTGAGATTCTATGGTGGTGTACAACGCATCAACAAGAAAGACTCTCTCAAAGAAATCAAGAAGGGCGAAAAGCTCAATTTCGACACCTTATATAATAAGTTGCCACAAGACAAGAAACTCATGGCGGTAAACCAGGCACAGTCTACCGTACAACAGGAGCTTTCTGACCTTGATTTCAAATCGATGTCAACGAGCGATGCAGACTACATGATAAGACAGCACAAGATTGAGGCTATCAACAAGTTCACCCTAGCCCTTTCCTGTCTGATCTTCTTCTTTATCGGAGCACCATTAGGAGCCATCATCCGAAAGGGAGGACTGGGTTTCCCTGTCGTCATCTCCGTACTTGTGTTCATCATATTCTTCATCCTCGACAATACAGGATACAGAATGTCTAGAAGTGGCATGTGGGCCATTTGGTTCGGAAAAGGTCTTGCACCTGGCGTATTGGCACCTCTTGCCATCTTCGTAACCTACAAGGCTACCAACGACTCTTCCGTATTCAACATGGATGTTTACAAAGAGTTCTTCATGAAACTGCTCGGTTTACGACAGAAACGCCATTACTTCGGCAAGGAAGTCATCATCACCGATCCGGACTATCAGACGGATGCAGAGAAACTGGAAAGAATCAACCAAGATATCACCTTATATAATAAGGAGCACAAACTGGTTCATCTTCCTAACTTCATCAATGTATTCTTCAAATACGAGCCAGATCATGAGATAGAAAGAATCAATGCAGAATTGGAAGAGGTGATAGAAGATTTGACCAACACCGCCAATAAGTATATCCTGCACGACATGAACCAATATCCGGTTCTTTCAGTCAAGGCACATACACGCCCATTTGAGCGGAAATGGCTCAACATCATTGCAGCCATCATCTTCCCAGTAGGCACACTGCTATACTTGAGAATGTGGCGATTCCGACTGCGCCTGTTCCGTGACCTCAAGGTCATCAGTCAGACCAACACGGACATCATCCAGCGGATTAGAGAACAGAAAAAGAAAAATGTAACTATATAATAAGGTATCAAACATGTCAGAAATCAAATTAAATAGCATCGAAGATGCAGTAAAAGACTTCAAGGAAGGAAAGTTCGTCATCGTTGTTGATGATGAAGACCGCGAAAACGAAGGCGACCTCATCATTGCCGCAGAGAAGATAGATGCAGAAAAAGTAAACTTCATGCTGAAACACGCAAGAGGTGTACTCTGCGCCCCTATCACATTGAGCCGCTGCGATGAACTCGACTTGCCTCATCAGGTTTCAGAGAACACCTCAGTATTGGGCACACCATTCACCATAACCGTAGACAAACTGGAAGGCTGCTCTACCGGTGTTTCTGCACACGACCGTGCCGAAACCATCAAGGCACTTGCCGACCCGAACTCTACCCCACAGACATTCGGCAGACCGGGTCACATCAATCCGCTCTATGCACAAGATAACGGCGTGTTAAGAAGAAGCGGACACACAGAAGCTGCCATCGATCTTTGTAAAATGGCAGGTCTCTATCCAGCAGGTGCACTCATGGAAATCATGAACGAAGACGGCACCATGGCACGTCTGCCAGAGCTGATGAAGATGGCAAAGGAATGGAACCTCAAGGTTATTTCCATTAAAGACATGATAGAATACCGCCTCAAGAAAGAATCACTCATCGAAGTGGGCGAAGAGGTAGACATGCCTACAGAATACGGACACTTCCGCCTCATTCCGTTCCGCCAGTCAAGCAATGGTCTGGAACACATGGCACTCATCAAGGGAGAATGGAAAGAAGACGAGCCTATCCTGGTTCGTGTTCACTCTTCTTGCGCTACAGGTGATATTCTGGGCAGCATGCGATGCGACTGCGGCCAGCAGCTCCACAAGGCCATGCAGATGATTGACGAGGCAGGAAAGGGAGTTGTAGTCTACATGCAGCAGGAAGGACGAGGCATCGGTCTGATGAACAAGATTGCAGCCTACAAACTCCAGGAAGAAGGCTACGATACCGTTGACGCCAACACCCATCTCGGTTTCAAACCAGATGAGCGCGACTATGGTTGCGGCGCACAGATGCTCCGTCATCTCGGTGTACACAAAATGCGTCTGCTCACCAACAATCCGGTAAAGCGCGTAGGTCTCGAAGCATACGGTTTGGAAATCGTAGAAAATGTACCTATCGAAGTTGTACCTAACAAGTACAATGAGCGTTATCTCAAGACCAAGAGAGACCGCATGGGGCACACTTTGCACCTCGGATAATAAAATTATGTTATTATTTCAATACAAAACATGAAATAATGCTCAATTTTCTTCCGAAAAAGAAATAATTTGCTTACTTTTGCACACGATAAACAAATATAAGAATAAAATTATGGCACAATTATCTGATCGTTTAAACAGATTGGCACCTTCAGCAACGCTGGCGATGTCACAGAAGAGTAGTGAAATGAAAGCTCAAGGTATTGATGTTATCAACATGAGCGTAGGTGAACCAGACTTCAACACTCCTGACAATATTAAACAGGCAGCAAAGAAGGCTATCGACGAGAACTATTCCCGTTATTCACCAGTACCAGGTTATCCTGACTTGCGAAAAGCAATTGTAGCCAAATTAAAGAACGAGAATGGTTTGGAGTACACTACCAATGAAGTAATCGTTGGTACTGGTGGTAAGCAGTGCGTCTGCAACGCAGTATTGGCACTCGTAAATCCAGGCGACGAGGTTATCATTCCTGCACCATATTGGGTAAGCTACCCACAGATGGTGAAATTGGCAGGAGGTACTCCGGTCATTGTGAATGCCGGTTTCGACCAGGACTTTAAGATGACAGCAGAGCAGTTGGAGAATGCCATTACAGAGAAGACCAAGATGCTCATTCTCTGTTCTCCAAGCAACCCTACCGGTAGCGTATACTCTAAGGAAGAACTGGCTGCACTGGCAGAAGTACTCAAGAAGCATCCTGAAGTATTTGTGTTGGCTGATGAAATCTACGAACACATCAACTATATCGGCAAGCACCACAGCATTGCTCAGGAACCGGGCATGAAGGAGCAGGTTATCATTGCCAATGGTGTATCTAAGGCTTACGCCATGACAGGATGGAGAATCGGTTTCCTGGCTGGTCCGGAATGGATCATCAAGGGCTGCAACAAACTCCAGGGACAGTATACCAGCGGTACATGTTCTGTCAGCCAGAAGGCAGCAGAAGCAGCCTACACACTCGACCAGAGTGCAGTAGAGGAAATGCGCGTAGCTTTCGAGCGTCGCCGCAACCTGATTGTAAAGTTGGCTAAAGAGGTTCCAGGTCTTGAGGTAAACATGCCACAGGGTGCCTTCTATCTCTTCCCTAAGTGCAACAGCTACTTTGGCAAGAGCAATGGTGAGAAGACCATCAACAATTCAACCGACTTTGCCATGTACCTTCTCGAGGAAGCACATGTAGCCACCGTAGGTGGTGACGCATTCGGTGATCCAGACTGTTTCCGCATGAGCTATGCAACAAGCGACGAGAACATCGTTGAAGCTATCAAGCGCATCAAGGAAGCTTTGGGTAAGTTGAAATAAAAATGGCTTAAAGACCATTTTCAAGGGTCAAAATGTAAGAAAAAAGCGAGATATTGGTATAAAATAAGCCAATATCTCGTTAAAACTTC
The DNA here is from genome assembly GCA_021635485.1 of Segatella copri. Classification (GTDB taxonomy): domain Bacteria; phylum Bacteroidota; class Bacteroidia; order Bacteroidales; family Bacteroidaceae; genus Prevotella; species Prevotella copri_P. The sequence continues at coordinate 36,475 of JAJWOH010000006.1, forward strand.
TTAATTAGGCTGATAGTAAACTTTAATTTATTATCTTTGCCAATGCAAAATAGATAACCCAACTGTGTTTATTGACAAACAACACATTCAAGGTCTACGAAGCGAGAAAGAAAAAAAGAAAATATTAATAATTTATTAACTAATAATTTAAAAAAGTAAAATTATGGCAACTACAAAACAAGCAGCCCCAGCTAAGAAGTCTGAGGGCTTTCAGGGAGTAAGAGGCGCATTCTGGATCATCGTGGTATGTGCTATCATCGCATTCACATTGTTCTTCACATGGTTCGGAAATGACATGCACTTCCAGGATCCAGGTGTACAGGATCACCCAGCAGACATTTGGGGTACTATCTACAAAGGTGGTGTAATCGTACCAGTTATCCACACATTGTTGCTCACAGTGTTGGCAATGACTATCGAACGTTGGTTGGCTCTTAAGACCGCTACAGGTACAGGTGCTCTTCCTAAGTTCGTTGCAAACATCAAGGCAGCTTTGAACGCAAATGATTTCGCTAAGGCTGAGCAGCTCTGCAACAAGCAGCGCGGTACAGTAGCTAACGTTGTTATGGCTTCTTTGAACGCTTACAAGTCTATGGAGTCTGGTGCTAACGCATCTTTGAAGAAGGCTCAGAAGGTAGCTAAGATCCAGCAGGCTCACGAGGAGGCAACTCAGTTGGAGATGCCAACTTTGACAATGAACTTGCCTATCATCGCTACAATCGTAACACTTGGTACTTTGACAGGTCTTCTCGGTACTGTAACCGGTATGATCAAGTCATTCCAGGCCATGGGTGAAGGTGGTGGCGCTGACTCAGCAGCACTTTCTGTAGGTATTTCTGAGGCGTTGATCAACACCGCATTCGGTATCTTGACATCATGGTGTGCCGTTGTATCTTACAACACATTCACCAACAAGGTAGATAAGTTGACATACGCACTCGACGAGGTAGGTTACTCAATTGCTCAGACATACGAAGCTAACCACGCAGAAGAGGCTTAATTTTTGCTAACCCTTTAAAATTTTATCGCTATGGGTAAAGTAAAAATTAAGAAGAGTGACATCTGGATCGACATGACGCCTATGTCAGACGTTATGACCCTGCTGCTTACCTTCTTCATGCTCACCTCTACTTTCGTAAAGAATGAGCCAGTGAAGGTAAACACACCAGGTTCTGTGTCTGAGATTAAGGTGCCAGAGAACGGTGTCTTGACCATCTTGGTTAGTCCTGAAAAGGACAAGGCTGGTAATCCTACCGGCGAGGGCCAAGTATTTATGAGTATTGATAATACTGATCAGTTGGGAGCTACACTGAGCACAATGACAGGAGCATTCGGCGTGTCATTGAACCCAAAACAGATTGAGACATTCAAGAGCGAAGGTATGTTCGGCGTACCTATGGGCGACTTGAGTACTTATCTGACTATGAACGCTTCTAAGCGTCCACAGTATCTCCAGACTAAAGGTATTCCTCTCGACAGTATTAAGGGCGGTATGAGCGAGTTCCAGCAGTGGGTTGACGCAGCTCGTAACGTAAACGAGGACATCAAGATTGCCCTCAAGGCAGATGCTTCTACACCTTACAAGACCGTTAAGAGAGTGATGAACGAACTCCAGGATATGGACGAGAGTCATTACTATATGATTACACAGTTAAAACAACAGGGGGACGAATAAATGGCAAAGAAAGAAAGCAAACAAAAGAAAATGAATGTCCGCGTAGACTTTACGCCTATGGTGGATATGCTCATGCTGCTTATCACGTTCTTCATGCTGTGTACATCTTTGAGCAAACCTCAGACTATGGAGCTGACTATGCCAAGTAATGATGAGAATACTCAAGAAGATCAGAAGAACGAAGCTAAGGCTTCTGAAACTGTGACACTCTACGTAACAGCAGACAACAAGATTTATTATGGTGCTGGTATTCCTAAGTACGATGATCCAACATGGATCAAGGAGACTACATGGGGAAGCCAGGGCATCCGTAAGGTCTTGAGAGAGCACGCTACAGAAAACGGCACACGCCCTGTAGAAAGAATCGCACTTGCTGTCAAGGAGTTGAACATGGACCGTCAGAAGAATCCTAAGCAGTATCCTGATAGCATCTATCAGAAGAAGTTGAGCGATTTGAAGGCTGGTAACTTGAAGGACGGAAAGATTCCTACTCTTACTATCGTCATCAAGCCTACAGATAATGCTTCATATAAGAATATGGTTGATGCACTCGATGAAATGCAGATTTTGAACATTGGTACGTATGTCATCGATAAGATTAACGGAGACGATGAGAAGCTTCTCAAGTCTAGAAACGTTAAGATGTAAGATGTGTACTAACAATTAAAACAAGAAAGAAATGGCAAAAATTGATCTTTACGATCCTAAATGGGTCGATATGGTTTTCGCCGGAAAGAACAAGGAGTATGGTGCATACCAGCTCCGTAAGGGTACTTCTGGCCGAAACATCAAGGCTCTGCTTATCTTGGTCATTGCTGCAGCTCTCGTGGGTGGTTTTTTAGCTTGGAAGGTTATTGAACAGAAACAGGCTGAAGAGCAGCAAGCATATATGGAAGCTATGGAGTTGGCTAAACTCCAGCAGCAGGCTAAGAAGGAAGAAAAGAAGAAGGAGCCAGTGAAGCCTAAGGTTGAAATGAAAAAGGAGATTCCTGTGGCTCGCGAAACTCAGAAGTTTACCGCACCTGTCATTAAGAAGGATGAACTCGTAAAAGAGGAAAACCAGGTTAAGCAGATGGATAAACTGGATGACAAAGTTGCAGTCGGTACTGAAAACAAGGAAGGTGTGAAGGACCGTACAGTTGAAGCTGTAAGGAATGATATTGCAGTGGCAGCTCCACCTCCACCACCAGCACCAAAACCTGAGGTTGCTACTAAGGTCTTCGACGTCGTAGAGGAGATGCCTTCATTCCCTGGTGGACAAGGCGCCCTGATGTCTTATCTTGCAAGCAACATCAAGTATCCTGTCGTTGCACAGGAGAATGGTGTACAGGGTCGTGTTATCGTATCATTCGTGGTAGAACGTGATGGTTCTATCTCTGATGTTAGGGTAGCTCGTTCCGTAGACCCTTCACTTGACCGTGAAGCACAGCGTGTCGTTAAGAGCATGCCTAGGTGGAAACCAGGTAAGCAAAACGGTTCTGCTGTACGTGTTAAGTATACTGTACCAGTTGTATTTAGATTGCAGTAATAGAATGAAAAGAACATCTTATATTTTTTTAGGTATAGGATTAACAGTACTATCAATGGCTTTCTTCTCGTCATGTGGCGAGAAGAAAGCCAAAGATGGTAGAACTGATACTCCTACTTCAGGCACAATTGAATTTGTGGCTGACGAGAGTTTGAGTCCTATCATTGACGAAGAAAGAAGTCAGTTTGAGTATGAGTTCCCGAAAGCTAAACTCAAGCCGAAGTATACAGATGAAGTCACCGGACTTCAGATGATTAAAGATTTCAAAACAGCGCTTTTATTCACTACACGTAATTTGAAAGATAGTGAAATAGCCTACTTGAAGTCTAAAAGCAATGTAATTCCTTCTGTTTTCCCTATCGGTTACGATGGATTGGCATTTATTGTAAACAAGCAGAATAATGATACTTGTATTACGGTAAAAGATATCAAACGTATCCTTACAGGTGAGGCAACTAAATGGAGTGATATTGTGAAAGGTTCAAAGAGAGGCGACATCGAAGTCATTTTCGATAATACCCGCTCTGCAACAACCAATTATGTAGTAGACTCTGTACTGCACGGAGCTAAAATGGGTGCAAAAATCATGGCCGCAAAAACTAGTAAAGAGGTTATCGACTATGTGGATCAGAACCCAGGCTCAATCGGTGTTATCGGATCTAACTGGTTGAATGACCGCAGAGATTCCACAAACACTACCTTCAAAAAGAATATTCATGTAATGTCGGTTTCTATCAAGGACAAGGCTACTCCAATGAATAGCTGGAAACCTTATCAGGCATACTTGCTTGATGGTAGATATCCGTTCGTTAGAACATTATACGCTATTGTAGTTGACCCTCACAAGGCATTGCCTTGGAGCTTCGCAAACTACATTTCAGGTCCTAGAGGACAGCTCATCCTGTTCAAGACCGGTTTACTTCCATACAGAGGTGACATCACAATAAAGACCGTTAATGTAAAACGCTAAAAAAGAGACGCATATAAAAAAGTAGAATTATGAAAGCAATTAAATATTTAGTAGCAGGTTTGCTCGTCATGGGTTTGGCAGCACCTGCAATGGCACAGGATGTCAACTATAAGGACATGCTGAAACCTATAGAGACTACATTAAAGGCTGGTAATGCAGATCCTAAGGCTTTTGCCAAGGAAATCAAGGAATACCAGAAGGAGTTCAAAAAGGATCCTAAGGCATTGGTAGCTTTGGGCAACCTTCTTGCTATGAACAAGAACTATGATCAGGCTAACGCTGTTGCTGATGCTGTCATCGCTAAGTTCAAGAACTATGGTGACGCTTACATTCTGAAAGGCGACATCTATGCAATGCAGGACAATGGTGGTGAGGCTGCTACATGGTATGGTCAGTGTATGACAATGGATCCTAAGAATCCTCAGGGATACATCAGCTATTCTAACGTTTACCGTAAGATTGACCCACAGGCTAGTGCGGAAGCTTTGAACAAGCTGAGAGAAATCAACCCTAACTACCCTATCGAGGCAGAAGCAGGTCACAACTTCTTCAGCGCTGGCAACTACGAGAAGGCTTATGAGTATTTCTCAAAGGCTAAGCCAAACACACTTGAAGAGTATGCTCAGTACGAATATGCATTCACAGCTTATATCGTTGGTAAGAAGGAAGAAAGTTTGAGCCTTTGCGAAAGTGGTATCCAGAAGTTCCCTAAGGATGCAGCTATGCAGGTTTTGGCCATGCGCGCTGCTGTTGACGTAAAGAACTTTGAATCTGCTCTCCAGCATGCAAACATCGTAATGAATACCGATTCTATCAAGAAGAATGCTAGTATCGTTGCTTATTATGGTTTGGCTTTGGCTGGCAACAAGCAGTATAATGAGGCTATTGCTCAGTACCAGAAGGCATTGGAGATGAAGGCTGACGACCCTAAGCCATTGCAGTATATCTCTGAGGCTTACAAGGAGTTGGGCGATGAAGACAAGGCATTGGAGTACAACCAGCAGTACATGGATAAGAATCCAAATGCTGCTCCTACAGACTTCATGAAGCTTGCTGAAATCTATGTAAACAAGGCTAAGAAAGATCCAGCTAAGAAGGTTGAGAATATAGATAAGGCTATCGGCGTATACGCTAAGTTGGCAGAGAAGTATCCTACATTGAAGCCATTTGCAAAGCTTCAAGAGGGTAACACAGCTTTCCAGAATGAGTTGGACGACAAGGCTATTGCTGCTTATACAGAAGTAATCAATGAGCTGGAAGCAAAGCAGTGTGATGAAGATGAACTCAGCTACCTGAAGACATCTTACCAGTATATGGGCTTCATCTATACCTACGACAAGCAGGACTTCGACACAGCTAAGCCATACTGGGATAAGCTTCTGAAGCTTGATCCACAGAACAAGTTGGCTAACGATGCTTACGAGAAGGCAGGTCTCAAGCCAGGTGAATAAGCATAACATTAACTACAACATATTGGGGATTGCATCAGTTATTGATGCAATCCCCTTTTCGTTTCTATGAATTATACTATGAGTTAAAAAGATAGAAAGGTAAACAAATCTATAAACAACGGAAAACGAAAAGAGCGATTCCCAAGGGAACCGCTCTCAATGTTTTATGTAACTAAAAGTATCTACCTTATAGATTAAGGAAGACTGATTGCCTCGTTAGGGCAAACATCAGCACAAGTGCCACACTCTGTGCAGAGGTCTGGGTTGATTGAATACTTATCGCCCTCAGAGATTGCACCTGATGGACACTCATCAATACATGTACCGCAAGCGATACAATCGTCACCAATTACGTATGCCATAATTATTAATGTTTAAATGTTTATAATGTTTTTGTATAATATGCTTTTAATTTGTCTTACTTCATAACATCAGGTATATTACCTAATAATTATGGTGCAAAGATAATAATAATTTCTGAAATACCTACAATTAGGTATAAGAATTTTCAAGAATTAGATTAATTTATACATAATCGAAATAAAACGGAAAGCAATATGAAGAGGAATATTCCGTTATAAATATATGAAACAGAAACTATTGACATTCATCATAAGCCTTGCCATCACAATCCAGGCTGGTGCACAGGAAAGAACGGTAGAAAACCGTCCTTATACCGATTTGCGTCCATTCCACTTCGGTGTATTAGTAGGCACCCACTTCCAGGATGTAGAATTCCAGAATGCAGGACCGGTGACTTATCTTGATGCTGACGGCATTGAGCAGCAAAGCTGTGTAACAGTAGACCAGGACAGATGGGATACAGGATTTACAGTAGGTGTACTAGGAGAATTCCGCCTCAACACCCACTTCCAGCTACGCATAGCACCAGCCATGTATTTCGGTACCCGACATCTCTCCTTCTACAACATGCTGCAAAAAGATGGAGCCGGTAATCCGCTCCAACAGAAACAGGAGATGAAGACGGCTTACATTTCCAGTGCCCTCGATCTGATATTTGCAGCACAGAGATTCAACAATCACCGTCCCTATATCATGGCAGGAATCAACCCGATGATGAATCTGAACAGCAAGAACGAAGATTATATCAAACTGAAGAAAACAGATTTGTACCTGGAGTTAGGATTGGGGTGTGATTTCTATCTGCCTTATTTCAAACTTCGCCCTGAATTGAAATTCATGTATGGAATAACAGATACATACGATAAGAATCACATCAAAAACATAAAGGACAAGAGTTCGCTCCCATATACACTATCAGCTAAGTCAGCACATAGCAAGATGATAGCTCTCACATTCTATTTCGAATAATCGAACAATATCACATAAGGAAAAGAGGCAGACTCCCCCACAGCGAGAGTCTGCCTCTTCTAATTTATAAAGAACAGATATCTTTACTCAACAACTTCCCAACCGAAAACACATCCGTTCTTCATGCCGGCATCAGCACCTTGGTAATCTGCAGAATAAGGACTTCCATCCACAGGATTCTTACCCACATAACGCTGAGTCTTCAGAGAAAGCAGCATACAGCGGTTATAAAGCATATCCTGCCATACAAACTCCTCTGCCTTGGAAGAGTCGGAAGTCAGACGAACATCACCAGATAAACCAGCACCAGCAATATAAACATATCGTCCGTCAGCTGTCTTCAAAGCAATCTTTCCCTTACCTCTATCCTCCACAACAAACTTCACCTGATTTCTCATGTCGTTTCGATTACCGGAACTATGCATCAACCCATGTCCGGTAGCATCCATTAAACTTCCATCAGCGAGATTAGAGAATCTTATGGTCTTGCCGATAGGCAGATTGGCAGTTCTGTCTGCCAACGGCTCCTCCACCTTGAAATCATCAAAATCAGCCACACCGCCATTCAATTCCTTCTTGTTGAAAGCATAAAGTGCCACACGAACACCCTGGAAGGTCTTCAACTGATAAGGTGAAAGCATCTGCTCACCGATATTCTCCCAGTTCTTACCATCCAGAGAATAGGAATATTGCAACTGGCTCTTGTCATAATCACCCCAAAGTCGCAACCATACTACCTTACTTTTAGCCAACGGCTTCAACACTTCCTTGTTGGTATTCTGGTCATAACATCTCAAGTTCAATCCCTTATCCGTCTTGACAACGCCCAATGAAGCGTATGGCGTATTGATGGCACCCAAACCAGCCTCATCACCTACCTTCAAGCGGGAAGCATCCAACTTAACAGATGTATAAGATACCGGTCCGATGGCACGCTGCGTCAATGTATTCTTTGCCCAAAGCAGTTGCTTGGCAGGCATGGAATGCAAACGGAGCCATCCTTTTCGCTCCTTATTCAGCGACCACATCTTGTCATTCGGATTATGATTCCATTGCCAAACCGGCTTGAAAGTCTTACCCGAGAAATCATCACATCTGTCGTATGGAGCCTGTGGTGTCTTTACCATATCATTCGGTTTGAACCAGGTACGAGGCGAGCGTCCCAGGTTCTTCTCCAATCCGAAGTAAGGCCAGCCGTCAACCCAAGTGATAGGCGACAGGCACACCGTTCTTCCCACGGCATTGAAGTCCTGCATCGAAACACCCCACCATTTCCCGTCAGGAGCCTGCACGATGCCGCCCTGATGAATGGTAGCACATCCCAGGTTCAGACCATTAGGCTTGTTGTTCTGGAAGTTGAAACCATCTTCCGGCAAAGGCCGACCGATTCCCATGTTACCTACGCTCCATCCCGCAGCATAACCATACGATTCACGCTCGCTAATTACGCAAGTTTCATAAGGTCCCCAAATGCTCTTGCTTCGGGCACACTGCATGCGGCCCATCGGTGAATAATCTGCAGAGAGGATATAGTACATACCATTGATTTTATAAACATGATGTCCCTCACCCATCGCATTGCCTTCAGGAATCACCACCTTACTGCTGCCCTCTACCGGACCACTCAAATCGGGTTTCAACTCCGTAATGGTCACGTTGCCATACTTGTGCACGGCATAAATCTTGCCATCCTCATCGAAGAGCACAGAGAGGTCGTAGATATCGCCATTAACTTTATGATGCGTCCAAGGACCCTTGGCACTGTCCGAGATATACACCTGCAATCCATGCCCGTTGATATTGGAGAAGATATAGAACTTTCCGTTGTGAAATCGGATGGCAGGCGCCCAGATACCCTGTCCGTACGCCTCCTTGCCATTGCGGAGATTGAAATCATCAGAATCATCAAAGCGATCGAAGCAATAGGAAGAGAACTCCCAATTTACGAGATCCTTGGAATGGAGAACCACCAGTCCCGGCACACTGTGCATCGTGGTACCCGCCAGATAGTAATCCTCCCCTACTCTGATAATATCAGGGTCAGAAAACTCATCATAAAACAAAGGATTTGTAAAGGTACCATTACCATTATCAGCCGACCAAGACTTCCCTTTCAAAGTCTGTGTCAGAACATTCTTGGCTGCAGATTTTTTCTGCGCCGCAGCTCCCAAAGAACCGCTCAAAAAAGCGATGCAACAGGTTGCAAATAAAATTTTCTTCATTCTCATTGATAGGTCTAAAAGATTATTATTAAAAATGTTGCCACAAAAGTACGGATAATTATCCAACCAAAGGTGGACAAAATGATACTTTTATGGCAACAAATGTGAATTTAGGACATTATTTAATCAGATAAGTCTTTCCTGGTTCTGTTTCCAAGTCATATTCATATACGTCAGGAATAGGAACCTTCACTCCTTCTGCTATCCGATGCTGCTCCATCACAGGTTTTACTACAGCTGGTGCAAACAGAGCATTCGGGCACTCGCCTTCTGCCTTCTTCAGATTCTTCGCCTTCAGCGGAACGTAGGAGCGGAGACGCAGGATACCTCCGATGGTGGAGCGGATCTTCGCCTGCTTCAGTTTGCCATCCTTCCATTCCATATCCACCACAAAGCCGCCACGGGCACGAAGTCCCTTTACGCTTCCCATGTTCCAGGCATCAGGCAAGGCTGGCAAGAGATGCACGGCTCCATCATGACTTTGCAAGAGCATCTCTGCGATACCGGCAGTAACACCAAAGTTACCATCTATCTGAAATGGAGGATGGGCATCAAAGAGATTAGGATAAGTTCTGCCATCAGGATATTCCTTTGCCTGTGCATCAGATGGCAATAGGCGAAGCATATTGCTGATGATTCCGAATGCATGATTGCCATCGAGCATGCGTGCCCAGAAGTTCGTCTTCCACCCCAGACTCCAACCCGTAGCCTGGTCACCACGATGCTTCAGAGTGGTGGCAGCGGCATGGAACAGTTCCGGATGAGAGAAAGGAGAAATCTGATTGGATGGATACAATCCATAGAGATGCGAGATATGGCGATGCTCATTCTTCGGATCATCCGCATCCACAAGCCACTCCTGCAACTGTCCGTACTTTCCTATCTGCATCGGCGGAATCTGAGAAACCAGCTGCTGCATATCCTTGCGCTCAGCCTCATCAACTCCCAATATCTCAGAAGCCTTCACGGCACTGGTTAAGGCATCGAAGGCTATCTGGTTATCCATCGTGCAACCTGCCGTTACGGCAGTTCTTTTACCCATAGGTCCCTGTTCCGGACTCACCGACGGCACGGTTACCTTCCATTCGGTGCCTGGCAACTTCTGCATATAGTCGAGATAGAACTCAGCAGCACCTTTTATTACCGGATACCACTGCTTGAGGAAAGCCTTGTCGCCCGTATAGAGATAATGCTGCCAGAGATGGGTGGTGAGCCAGGCTCCACCATTCGGAAACATGCCCCACTGCGCACCGTCCACCGGACCTGCTATGCGCCAGATATCGGTGTTATGATGTGCCATCCAGCCACGGCAGCCATACATTTCCCTAGCCGTCTGTGCTCCCGTTACACTCAAATCCTTAATCAGCGAATACAGAGGTTCCGTGGTGTTACCGAGATTCGTTACCTCGGCAGGCCAGTAATTCATCTCCGTATTGATGTTGATGGTATATTTACTGTCCCAAGGTGCATTTTTGCTGTCGTTCCAAACACCCTGCAGGTTTGCCGCCTGTCCACCAGGCTGGGAAGAGGAGATGAGCAGATAACGACCGTAATTATACATCAGCGCTACCATCGCCATATCCTTGCTGCCCGCAAATTTCTCCAGGCGCTGGTTGGTAGGCAACGAAGCATTGATATCGGTTGGCAAAATCAGAGAAGAAGTAGCGAACTGCTTCTGGTAAGCCTCCACATGGCGTTTCTCCAACTGTGCATAGCTCATCAGTTTCACCTTATTTATATAGTCGGCATTACGCTGGGCTGTATTGCCCGACACATCGTGATAGTTCACAAAATTAGTGGCAGCACTCACTATGATGGTTGCCTCGGTGCCATCCGTCCTTACATCCGCCACACATTCGGCAGTGAGAGCCGCCTTGATGCCTTCCTGGTCTTGTCCCTTCACCTTCAGCATAACCCCTGAAGGAGTTTTCTGATTCTGATGTTCAAAAGGCGAATCCAGGGTAACATCGATATTCAGGGCACCCTTTCTACTCGCCTTGATGTGGCAAACGATGACGCCATCAGCCAGCGAAGCAAAGGTTGTACGAGTATATCTTACGCCATCCATCACGAAAGAAGTCGTGGCAATCGCCCTCTTCAAATCCAGATTGCGCACAAACTGCTCAGCCTTTCCCTGATTCTTCATGGTGATATGCAGATTTGCCATCGGCAGGAAGCGCATGCCATGAGGTCCCGGGATGAAAGTCTGGTTGATGAGAGCCGCTGCCTCCTCTTCCCTGCCATTGAAGATGAGTTCCCTCACCTTTGGCAGATTCTCCAGGGATTTCTTGCTATTGTTGTTATGAGGACCGCCACTCCAGAAAGTCTCCTCATTCAACTGGATATTCTCGTCCGTGGTTCCGCCATACACCATACCTCCCAGATGAGAGTTTCCGATAGGCAGAGCCTCCAGCCACTGCTGGGCTGGGGCGTTATACCAAAGCAGAGTACTATTATCAGAACTGCTAGCCTTAGCCATCATCTTTACCGAAAGAAGAAACGCCAAAGCCATAGTTCCCACTATGATTCTATTTCTCACTACTATTCTGTTTTTGATACTCAAAACTATCTACATCCACATACCCGCCAGCAGCCTTTGTTGCATAGTTATAGATGGCAATACGGGTGCCCATGAAGAAGCGGCGATAATCATATTGCATCTTGAAATCCTTGATGGCAGGAATCCAAGTCTTGCCGTCTATACTATATAATAAGGTGGCGAGATCCTGATGAAGACGGAAATCGCAACTCATCTTCAGATAGATGATGCTTGATTTCGCTGCCTTATCCTGCTTCAGATTCAAAGGCTGGCGATACACCTCCTCACGCTTCACATCGGTCACCGCCTTCTCCTTTTCAGTCAAAGCTACACTCTCCTTGGTACCTACCACAAAGAGTTTCTTGCCTTCCTTTACGATAGAAAGCAGGGCCGCATCACCCTGGAAGGCTGACAGACCAGCCACATCGCCATCCTTCATCTTGCTTACATCCATCTTGATGATTCCCTCGCAGGTTGGTCCTTCGGTACGGGTACTGATGGTATTGGGAGCCAGGAAGATGTTAGGAACAATACGGGATGTCTTCAGGCGGAGCCAGCCCTTGCGCTCTGTGAGCGACCAGGCATTATCCACAGGATTGTGGTTCCACTGCCACTGCAGTTCCAGTTTATCCTTCGAGAAATCGTCGCTATACACGAGTCCCTTGCCGTCATAGCCCAACACAGGCTTCTGCATCTCGGCAGGAATATTGCCCTTCTCATCGGTCAGCATAGGCCATCCGTCCTTCCAGGTACATGGCTCCAGCGTGAGCACTCTGCCCACTCCACCACGGTCTTGGAATACGATGCCATACCAGTTGCCATCCTTATCATCTACAATCGTACCTTGTCCCACACCGTTGAATCCGGCAAACTCTGTCTCCAGAATCACCTTCTTTTCGTAAGGACCCGTTATCTTATCTGCACGATAGCACACTTCACGACGAGGATGTCCCTGTGGCCACGAAATCATCAGAAGATAATACTTGCCGTTGTGCTTGATCATGCGGGAGCCTTCGAGCAAACCCGTTTCATCAGCATCACGCTCAAAGAGTTTACGATGGCTGCCCGGCACCACATCCGTCAGGTCGGCATTCAGCTGCACCATCTCTCCCGTTCCATAAACCACGTATGCCTTATCGTCGTCATCGAAGAAGAGAGCGGCATCATGGAAATGCTGCAAACGGCTGTGGATAGTCCATTTGCCCTCGATATCATCGGCGGTGCAGATATAAGTCTCTCCACCGGGATTATCATTCGGAGCAAAGAGCGCATAGAACTTGCCACGATGATACTGCAGCGAAGTGGCCCACTGACCACGACCATACACCGTACCCTCCTTCATATCATACTTAGGCGAATCGGTAAGTTTAGGGAAGATATAGTTCACGGTTTCCCAGTTCACCAAATCCTTCGATTTCATGATAGGCGCACCCGGCATCAGATGCATGGTGGTGCTTACCATATAGAAGCTGTCACCCACACGGATTACATCCACATCAGGCACATCAGCCCAAACCACTGGATTGGCGAAATTCTTCTCAAACTTCCACCAGTCGAAATTGAAGAGTTTGCTTCCCTTCAATCCCTTGAACACGAAGTATATATCATGCTTTCCTGTCACTTTCTTTAGCATTTGTGCCGAGAAAGTCTTCCACTTTTCCCAGCCACCCGTCTTGGTAACATCAAGTTTTGCCACCAGTTCGCCATCTTCCTTATCGAGATGAACCTCCAGCGAACCTCCAAGCGAAGAGCACGCCGCTGAGATGGCAAATGCATCCGGACTCTCATTTCCAAAATCCACCTCACGTACCTTGATATAATCGCCTTCATGGATTTCAGAAATATAAACACCCGTATCATCGGTTTGCTCCGACTTCACTCCCTTAGAGAAAGCGATGGTTTCAGCCTCCTGACGCTTGTAAGGATTGAGGGTTGCGATAGGAGCCACTCCTTCCTGGGTATGGTGGATGATTGGGAATGTACCGTCGGCATTATATTTGAATTCTTCCACAGCCACACTGCGTCCGAATCCGCCACCCAGTTTACCCGTATGATAGAAGAAATAAGACTTGCCCTTGAAGTCGGTCACACCGCAATGGTTAGTAAAGGAACCCGTATCTTCCAATGGCATGATTTCGCCCATATACTTCCATGGTCCGAAAGGCTTCTTGCTCATGGAATAAGCGATATGCTCAGGCACTCCACCTGCAGCATAAAGCATATAATAATTCTTGCCACGCTTCATGAACCAAGGTCCCTCTGTGTAGCAATCCTTATATTTTCGGGTTGAATCGCGCTTCTCCACGTCAGGCGAACCGAATCCCTCCTCAGTCATCACGATTCTGCCCACTTCGCGCTTTTCATCAACAGCTGCCTTAGCATCTATACCCCCCTTGAAGCTGATCATATCTTTATTCAGTTTGGCATAGTAAAGATGCGGATTACCCCAATAGAGATAAGCCTGACCATCCTCGTCCATCCAGACGGTAGGGTCGATATTGTCCCAACTTCCATTATCGAAAAGCGGTTTTCCCAGCGCATCCTTGAACGGACCTGTAGGAGAATCAGCCACAGCTACGCCGATAGCCATTCCGCCCGTCAGTTTAGAGTGCGCACAGATATACCAGTAATACTTACCATTACGTTCGATGGTCTGTGCAGCCCAAGCCCGGTCGTCTGCCCAGGAAAAAGAGCTCAGGTCGAGCGGAGAACCATGATCAGTCCAGTTCACCATATCCTTGGTAGAATACACGCGCCATTCGTTCATCCAGAAGAAATCAGCCTTATCTTCATCATGACCGGCATAGACATAAAGCCGGTCACCGACAGGAAGAGGAGCTGGGTCTGAAGTCAACTGTGTTTGTATGATAGGATTCTGCGCATTCATCGTTGCGCTCATACTCATACACAAAGCCGAAGCTAGCAAAAACTTATTGTTCATTGTTTATCTAAAATTATTAGTTTCTATTTTTGAGTGCAAAGATAGCAATAAAACAGACATTTTACTTTGCTGTATGTTACAAATACTTTGGCAAGACAACCATGGTGTAAGAAAAAAACGGTGCATTTCAAAAGAAACACACCGTTTTTACATCTTTACCTACAAGTTTTGCCCGAAATAAACGAGGGTGCTTCTTGCCGAAGCACCCTCGTTAACAGGATTTTGTATGAATTCTTATTCTTTACTTTTGAATCATCTTCTTACCATTTCTTATCACTACGCCCTTGTAGTTCTTGCCTACACGCTTTCCAGCAACATCATAGGTTGCCGCAGCTGAAGAAGAATGGGCGTTCTGAATCTCATTGATGCCAGTTGTGCCACCGAAATCGATGTCGATAGAACGAGATGCAGCAGTAGAAAGAGCCATAGTTGGAACAGCGATGTATGCTCTGAAGGCATCAATGCTAGCATTTTCGCCTACACGTACAAACTTGCCTCCGTCTGCACTGAATCCATAAACCTCCGTATTTGGTGTCTTGACAGACTTCTTAGCCTGAAGCGTACCTACGAAAGAATAGCTTCCAGATACAGATGTCTTAGCCTCATCAGGAGCATTAGCGATGTCCTTGGCAGCTGTAATCTCCTCCAGGAGCTTGCCACTAGCGGATGGTATCAAGAGGTATGGCTTGTAAGCCTCGATTTTTTGCACTGGGTTAAAGGTTGCCTTAGAACCATTAACTGCAGACAAGGTATAAGCCTTACCTACGTTTGCCAGTTCATCTGCCGTCAAAGCAAAAGGCAAGCAAACGGTACATGGCTGATTCATGGTGAAATCACGGTCGTAAGAGACTTTAGAGCCCTTGGATGCTGCAATAGCGAAAGGAGACTCTGTGTTGACAGCCTGATACTCACCGATGAAGTCGATGGAGGTGATTTGCTGCTCAACTTTCGTATTATATGCACTACTCTTCAGTGATGTACACTTAGAGACGTTGAAAGAAGCCAATGTCTCATCGCCAGTCATTGTTATAGTGGCATGACTGTTGTCCGCACTCAACACACGGAATGCCTTTTCCTTGGCAGCATTAAAATTGTTAACCTTCACACGGAGAGCACTATAACCATTCAGACTGAAATAGCCGTTATCCACACTGTTTCCAGAGCTATATCCCCACAAAACAGAGCCTCCTGTCTTACCGAAATTATTCTCCACTCCTTGGGTTCTAGGCTCAGTACCGTTGTACCACTGGAATGGGGTGTTAATACTAGAGTTTGCATCCACCGTGGTGGTAACGGTCAGAGTCTCAATGTCATCTGTCTCAAGGGTGACGTCAGCTGGCATAATAGTAAGGGAGCCTAAGACGCCATCATCTGAACCAGCAATACAGATTCTATCTATGTCATTGATGGTAAAACCATCCACAAACTTCAATGTCGTAAGAGACCAGTCAACCGTAGTAGCATCCTGGTTCTCGACTGCACTTACTTTTTTACCGCCCTTATTATAAAAGAGCAAACGATAGCCATGGGTTGGGTCTGTGAGTTTGATCTTCAGACGCTTGTATTTAGAAACTTGACCTTCCAAGTTTGTGAATAACTCCATTGCGTTACTCCATTGCTTTGTCCAATTAAAATTGCCAGTCTCTTTATCATAAGTTGCACCATCACTTACCATGCCGAAATTACTCTTCAATATAGAGACCTTAGCGGATGCCCCCCCCACAGAAAAGCATAAGGGCAGCACATACAGAAAGTATAAATTTTTTCATAATCTATTCTATTTCTAATTATTAATTCCAATAAACAAATAATCTATTATCTACTTACCTGACATAAGCCTATCCAAGCTCACCCTCAAAATTATCTTCCTCTAGATGATACTCCTTTGTAGGATCGGAGGAGCCTGCCAACAATGCACCCTGGAGTTGCATTTCATACACCTCCACTACTGGTTTCGTATACTTTTTCTTCATAATCTTTAAGTTTTTAAAAAAATTATATGTTAAATTATACATCTATATTACTAGACATCAGATTCATTCTTATACATTTGTTTCTGTTTCGGCTGCAAATTTACTGCAAAAAGAGAAACAAGGCTTTGGTATATGTTCCCAAAAACTTGTTTCATGTTCCAAGACTCTTTCAAAGTCTTCAGAAAAGCATATTTAAGACATTATACCTACAAGTTTTGCCCGAAATAGCTATATCTGTTGTTGTCTGGATTGACAACAAGGTGTTCCCACTAGGCTCGACAGAAGATATTCTTTCCGACATGGAGTATAGAGAGCGCCCTTACTTCACGTAAGGACTCTCTAGCATTCCCAGATGAGTAGGTTTATACCCACCAAGATTTATGAGTATTTTCTCAAATACAATACCAGGCTGCATAGGACGAAGCCTCAAGGTATGTTCAGTCTTCCCCGTGTTTTCTACAGCCATCCTCACCTTCTTCTCAATGATGCGCGATGCGGCTGTAGGATACATCAAGTCGTACTTATGCTCCCAGTTCAGATTCTGATTCAGCCCTACAATCTCTTCCTTGCCACCATCCAGCGACACTGCCACATAATGACCGCCCAGCACAAAGGGCATCACTGCATCAGTAATAAGATGTACATCCACCGAATCCATATCTGCCTTAAATCTCATTTTATAGGTAAGATACGCTCCTGCTGTTGGCTGGGTATATGGGAAGAGAGCTATACCCGACTTCGTCCGTCCTAAACCTGGGATGAGTCTCCACTGCGACTTCTCTGAGTCAGCAGGTGTCAGTGAGAAGAGATGCTCTGCCTCCATCACCACCATGCCGCCATCTTGCTCAAACACGTAGCCTGTACTAGGCTGCGTAACGGCAAAAGGGGTACTCTGCTGAATGCGATATACCATAGGCATAACTTGATGCTGTGGAGCATGCCAGTTTTGATAGCCGATATGCACTTGATCCATCATGTGATTCCACTTGCCATTGGCGATATGGTGATTATAATTGTCGCAGAGCAAGGAGTCTCTCTTGTAACATTCCTCCACCTTATCTGCCCATGAATTAGCCTCAATACGTCCCTCACGATAGAGTTGCTTGTTCATCGCCAAAGAGTAATACATATCATAGAGATTTGCCATGCCTTGTATTGGGAAGAGCACTAGCTCTTGATAAGCATCCCTTGCCGCTGGGCACAAACTGATATACTGACGCAGGGCTCGTGCCTCCAAGGCCAGGAATTCATCCCGTACGCCCTTAAACTCTCCCGTCTGCAAATTGTATGTCTTGTCATCCAGCAATTCGGCTTGCACCCTAGACGCATATCTTCCATAACTCATCAAGAGACGAGCAGCCTCTTTCGCCTCTTTATCACCAAACTGCTGGGCACAGAATCCCTGTGCATATTGCTCCAGGTTGCTGGCATCGAAGGCATCGGGATTCCATGCCATGTTCATAAAAAAGTCGATGGCAAACTCATGGGGCTTGATATCACCGACATTGAGCATCCAGAGTTTATCCACACCATGTTGATAAGTGGCTTGCAACTGCTCCCACATCTCGGCGATATGCGACATGGTGAGCCACTTGCTGGCTCTCGGCGCACCATAATAGCCTACATGATAATACATACCATAGCCGCCCTTGTGGAAATTTTTCTTTCTATCAGGAAGTCGGCGCACATGACCGAAGTTGTCATCGCAAAGCATCACGATGACATCATCGGGCACCTTGAGTCCCTGGTCATAATAATCGAGCACCTCACTGTAGAGTGTCCAGACCTGTGGGGTCTCGGAGGCTGGTTTCCTGGTAACATCAGCTATGATTTTCCGCTGTTCCGAAATGATTTGTTCCATCAGCCGGAAGTTAGCCTCTCTACTACCTGCATCGGTCATCGGACGATCTTCGTCACCTCTCATACCGATGGTCACTAGCTTGTCGTAACCCTTGCTATTCTCGATTCCCTCTCGGAAGAAACGCTTGATGGCATTCTTGTTGGTCAACCAGTTCCATTCACCGTTGCCATAGTTCTTCTTATGTCGAATCCACTCTTGCTGCGAGCGTTGCATCGGCTCATGGTGCGAGGTACCCATCACGATGCCATACTCATCAGCCAGTCGGGCATTCTCCGGATCATCCTCATTGAAGCAGTTGCCCTCATACAGTCCGTTCTCATCCTTCAGGATAGGTACCAAAGGCTTGTATTCCTTGAACGAGCCCCACATGGCAGGCCAGAGGCAGTTTGCCTTGAGGCGAAGAAGGAGTTCGAAGACATGGGCATACATCTGGCCGTTCATGCCCCCAAACTTATTTCTAGCCCAGGTGGTCATACAAGGGAACTCATCATTGATGAAGAAACCACGATATTTCACCTTCGGCTCTCCACTCTCCACGGAGCATGGCTTGGCAAAGACCCCCTCATGCTTGGCTATCGGCGCATCCGCCCACCAATACCAAGGCGACACCCCCATCTGTCGGGAAATCTCGTAAATGCCATAGATGGTGCCACGCATATCGCTACCTGCCACCACCAAGGCACGCTCCATACCCTTGGCAGGATGATCAATGGTCTTGATGACAAAGCTCTCCCACTTGCCCTTGAGCGAACGCTCTGGCAAGATGCCTTTCTTGGCAAGGCGAGTAATAGCTTCACTCACTCCGTATGTGCCAATGAGGATGGGATAACGCACCACATCCTCGCCCTGGCAGCACACTCTGGGTGAACGACCCGACACGGTATAGATATCCTTACGCAGGTCTTCCGCTGCTCTTTTCACACCTTGTTTTTCGTGAGCATCCATGCAGATACCAGACATCTGAGAGGCGGTGGAAATAGGAAATGCTCCCCCTTGCTGTTGGAAGCTGATAAAGGAATCAGCCATTGCAGTGAGGGCAAACATCACAAAACAACAGGCCAAGAGAGGCCTTGACCATGGAAAGTTGATTTTCATTTGAAATTTCATACTGTAATTTTATTGTAAATAGAGAAATTATGAAAAATAGAGAAGAAGGGGATTGCACAACCTATTCTCTTTTTTATGCAAAGGTACAACTTTGCTCCAAGAACAACTTTTCTCCATGTTCCAAACACTTTGGCATACATTCCCACATCAATAAAAATATGATAAATACTGCCCAATTCTGTCAATATCCAAGACTAAAGCGCCAACATGATGACCTGCCATCTTACCATTAACATAGATCACCTTTCTATATGTTGCAAAAACATCGCAAATTTAAACTTGTAACAAGACTATATGTTTAAGGAACATACGAAACATCAATTATGTCATTATTTTTATAACTTTGCAAGCACAAACACAATATATATAGAAATATGATTAAAATCAAAAATCAGTGCATGGGATTCATGCTCACAGCCATCCCATTGCTTTCGCTCAACACTCCTTGCATGGCACAAAATCCATATCTCCCACTTTGGGAACATGTGCCAGACGGAGAACCTAGAGTATTCGAAGACCCTGACAACCCTGGGAAGTACAGAGCTTACATCATAGGCTCTCACGACACATCTTTCAAGTCTTACTGCGGATCAGACATACGCATGTGGTCTGCCCCAACAGAAGACCTCACCCAGTGGAGAGACGAGGGAGCCATTTTTTCCTATCACATCAACAACCAATGGGACACCATGTTTGCTCCTGATTTGGTAGAGATAAAACGAAAAGATGGAACAAAAGATTACTATCTCTATCCTCACTCCCGAGGACACAAGCGTGTGAGAATGGTCTGCAAAGGCAAGCGACCTGATGGTCCTTTCATCCCCATCAACCTCAATGCAGATGGAACGGAGGAGCTGCCTGGTAGCATCCTCGACTTCGACCCTTCCGTATATATCGAGAATATCACTGACCCAAAAGATGCAGATTACGACACAGGATTCAGAGCATACGGCTACTGGGGATTCCAACATTCATCAGCCGCACAAATTGACCCTAGCACCATGTACTCGCTCAGACCAGGTACTGAGCTCATCAAGTACTCGCTGCCAGCTTGCGACGCACAAGGCAACGTAAGAGACCCTAAGGGAACAACCTACCCTATCGTCAAGGGACAGAAGCCTACAGATTTCAACTTCTTTGAGGCATCATCCATCCGAAAAGTAGGCAACAAGTATGTGATGATTTACTCCGGCTATTCCGGAAAGGAATACGGATTAGGCAACACCAACTCCACCTTGCGATATGCCTATGGAGACACCCCATTAGGTCCATGGAAGAATGGTGGTGTATTGGTTGACTCACGTGGAGTGGTTCCTAACGAAGACGGCACCAAGTTAATCACCAGCAATGCCGCCCATAACACCCATGGAAGCCTACAAGAAATCAACGGTCAATGGTATGTGTTCTATCATCGCCCACCACGTGGATTTGGGTTTGCCCGTCAGTCTGTCGTTGCTCCCGTTACCATCCAATGGGATAAGAAATCTGTGGAAGAAGGCGGAAAAGTGGTTATCAGGGCATACGATCCATACAACAAGAAAGGCATCTGGACCACCAAAGCATCCGACAACACAGAATACACGGGAGCAGAAGTCACTTCGGAAGGATTCCAGATATACGGCTTGAATCCATACCACTACTATTCTGCTGGTATCGCCAGCTATCTGAGCAACAACCAAGCCATGCAGGATGCCTGGGACGTATGGAACAACCACATGCCTGTAAACATGAACGCTGGTGACATCGTTGGATTCAAGTATTTCGGATTCGGCGGTCTCAGCAAAGCACAGAAAGGATTGCAACCTTTTGAGGGAACAAAAAAAGGAAACGGCACCCATCTTAATATCTTTGTGAAGGCAAAAACGCAAAAGAGCTTCAAAATCAAAGTAATGATGGATGGTCCATGGGCAAACAAGACATGGAAAGGCAAATTGCTTGGTGAGCTAACCGTGCCTACCCAGACTTCTGCACAAGGAATCCAAAAGTTGACACTGGACGTAGCTGACAAGGTCGATGGTATAGGCAAGAAACATGCCATCTATCTCATCACAGAAGGTGAAGGCAAACAACTTTGCGAACTGGAGGGCATCGGATTCACCAAGAAGGGCGAGAACATGGAATGCCCAATATCGCCTACCATCGAAATCAAAATGAACGGCAGGAAACTGGATGTTCCTACCATTCCAACGAGAATGACCAATGAGAATGGCAACTTCGGTTACAATGAGTATGATGTCATCGCCGCATTGCAAGATGGTGAAAAGACCGCTCCTCATATCACAGCATCATCCACCAACAAAAATGTGGAGATAGAGATTCTTCAGCCTAAGACCTTGCAAGACAAGGCTTATGTAAAATGCACATACAAGGGCATCAGCAAGAATTACACCATCCACATCAAATAATACATTCAATACATTCTAAAAAAAACGCTTCGCACCAAACAAAGTGCGAAGCGTTTTTTGGATATCTAAAACAGAAAAGCTGACCTCGTAACATGCGAAATCAGCTTTTCTGATATAAACGTTCCTTATCAATTAATTCTTCACAAGTCGAACTCCATAAATCTGACCAACCTGTTTTCCCTTATGTGCCACAAACTTCACTCTTACTTCCTCCTTGCCCTTAACAAACTCAGAAGGAATGGCATAATCAACGGTCTTAAACTGGGTGGTGCGCCAACGATGACTGTTGTTTACACTTGTCAGAAGTTGATTGTCAATGTAGATATCAAACTCACTAGTGCGCCACTCATCCTGCCCCCAGAACTTAAGTTGGAGACTAAGATTACTCTCTCCTTTAGTCTGCATCAGATAGCTGAAGAAATGTCCATCCTTCGCATCGCGGAAGAAGACACCTTCTGTATTGCCATGCTCAGTAGCATCAGCCTCCATGCGATGGTCAGTCTCAGGCTGCTGCTCTCCCGGACTTACCTTATCCACAGTTCGAGCCTCCAATTCCTGACTTTCCCTCTCCTCTGCAGCCAACTTCTGCATATAATTCCTATATTCATTCTCACCCAGAGCCAACCAATACATCATGTAGCGAGAATCATGAATCTCGAAGAAAGGCTGTAATTCACCTTCGATGGCATTCTCCATATGGGTACCAAGTTTAAAGTGTAATGGCTTGCCAGAAATAGGCTTCAAGTCCTTCGCAATATCGTTGAGATGTTTTGGCAAAAGGATTGGAGCCTTGTTTAGAGGCAACTTTTTTCCACCGGCATACTGTCCGAAACGACTGTCATCTGCTATGAGCGAACGCATATCCTCCGTTCCAGTCTTCATACCGAGCAGGATAGGACCATACATGATTGCCACATACTGAGGCACATTGACCATCGGTTTGATGGAAGCGTGCATAGGCATAGAGATTTTTAACTTATCTCCTTTCTTCCATTTTCTTTTGATACAAACAAAACCATTCTCCTCATAACTGTTGATATCGAAGCCAACACCTGTCACGGCGAAGTTGTCACACCAGGATGGCTTGCGAACTTTCAGGATAAAAGTCCCCTTACCCTTGGTTACTTCTATGACAGATGTTTCTGCATAAGGAAAGGCAGTCTGCTGGCGAAGAATCATTTTTCGATCCTTCCAATTCAATTCGGAAGCCACGAAGAGATTCACATAGAGCGCATCATCCTCCGCCTTCACACCCT
>JAJWOH010000253.1:0-2294 GCA_021635485.1 Segatella copri
CGTGTTTCAAATATTAATTGTAGAAGATGATAAAGAATTAAGCCAGCTATTCCAAAAAGTGCTTGAGAAGAATGGATATCAAGTCAAAAGTGCATCGGATGGAGCACAGGCATTAGAAGTATTGGATAAGGAATATATTGATCTGATCATTTCTGATATTATGATGCCGGTTATGGATGGCTATGAACTGGTGTCAGAACTTCGTTCAGCAGGATATCAGATACCAGTACTTATGATCACTGCGAAAGGTTCCTTTGATGATATGCGCCAGGGATTTCTTTCGGGAAGTGACGATTATATGGTAAAACCGGTAAATGTGAATGAAATGGTTTTAAGAGTCGGAGCACTGCTTCGCCGTGCACAGATACTGAATGAACACAAAATTGTGATCGGTTCAACAGAGTTTGATTATGATGCAATGACGGTTACAACTGATAAGGAAAGTCTTGTTTTGCCTAAAAAAGAATTCCTGCTTTTATATAAGCTTGCAGCTTCGCCAGGCAGAACATTTACAAAACAACAGTTGATGGATGAAGTATGGGGATACGAGACGGAGGCAGACCCACATACGATAGAGGTACATATAGGAAGAATCAGAGAGCGTTTGAAAGATAACCCTGATTTTGAAATCGTAACAATGCGTGGAATTGGATACAAGGTGGTGAAAAAATAATGGAACAAAAGAAAGAAAAAGGATTGCGGATCCGATCCTGTCTGACTGGTGCAATCTGGCTGGCACTTGTATTTTCAACAGTCATATCTGCTTTATTATTTGCTTTTTTGAATCATTTTTTTAATCTGCCGGGCAGCATACCTGTGCTTGGCTGGCTTTTGATTTTCAATACATTGATTGCAGGGCTGATCACTTCCTTTATTAATGCAAAGTTACTGGAACCAATTACCAGACTTAGTAAAGCAATGAAGGAAGTTTCTCAGGGAGATTTTGAACAGCATTTGGAAACGAACAGCCGTATAGCAGAAGTTGGAGAATCTTATCAAAGTTTTAACGTTATGACAAAAGAACTTCGTGCAACAGAGGTGCTGCAGATGGATTTTGTATCTAATGTTTCTCATGAGTTTAAGACCCCGATTAATGCCATTGAAGGATATACAATGCTTCTTCAGGGAGAAGAACTGTCTCAGGAGCAAGAGGAATATGTAGAAAAAATCTTATTTAACACCCAAAGACTTTCCGGATTGGTTGGTAATATTTTGCTGTTATCCAAGTTAGAGAATCAGAATATACCAATGAAAAAAACAGAATATCGTCTGGATGAACAGATCCGCCAGGCAGTTCTTTCATTGGAAACAAAATGGACAGAAAAAGAAATTGGTTTTCAGGTAGAATTGGAGGAAGTTAAATATACTGGGAATGAAGGACTTTTTATGCATATCTGGATAAATCTTTTAGATAATGCGATTAAGTTCAGCCCTTCAAAGGGGACAATTACGATGTTTCTGAAACAAGAACAGGATTCTGTTAAGTTCATTCTGGAAGATGAAGGACCAGGAATAGAGGATGATGTAAAATCCAGAATATTTGACAAGTTCTATCAGGTAGATGGATCTCATAAAGCAGAAGGAAATGGCCTAGGTCTTGCACTTGTAAAACGGATTGTAGATAGTGCCGGAGGAACAATCAAAGCAGAAAACCGTGAATATGGTGGATGCAGATTTGTTATAGAGCTGCCAAAGCAGAAAGATGAGATTATCTAGTTTTAAGATAAATTAGAAGATGGGAGGATTTATATGACATTTTATCAGGAGTTGCAGTTAAATCAGGCAGGTTCTAAAAACCTGTTGAAAAAGAGTGAAACACTAAAAGAAAAATTATATCATATGTGGGTATATCTGGTGAAGATAGCTGCTACAATGGCATTTTGTTTTTTCTTTGTTAGTATTTTCAGCATCCTATTTGGAAATGAGAACAGCATTGTAGGTGTAGTAGTCTTATTATGTCTCATGGTGTTTAGGAATGCGGATCTGGGGATCCACACCGGACAATCTACGATGCTTTTGGCTTTGTTCTTTGTAATTATGACTGTATGTCCGCATTTAGCAAATCAGTTTTCACCGGTATTGGGAATGCTGTTAAATATTGCGGCACTGGCTGTGTTGATTCTGTTCGGATGCCATAATCCATCCATGTTTAATCAATCTACATTGGTTCTTGGGTATCTGCTGCTATATGGTTATGATGTTACGGGAAAAAGCTATCAGATGCGATTAGTCGGAATGGCTTTAGGTGCAGCACTTACCTGCTTCGTATTTTATCGAAATCATAAAAACAGAAC
>JAJWOH010000105.1:0-12574 GCA_021635485.1 Segatella copri
AATAAATCGAAGCCGCAAGCCTGCACGGTTTTCGGCATTCGGGGTGCAAAGGTACTGCCTTTTGAGCAACTGACAAAATAAAATGTGAATTATTTTTTAATTTAAGGATGCAAAGTTAATGTAAATCAAGGTCGGTTGACCGATTGTTTTTATTATCTTTGCCCCCTAGTTTAAGAAGTGGAATCATCAATAAAGGAAGAATATAATATGTTGATAGGCAGAATGAAACTGATATATAGATATGGTGAGTATCTTGGGGAAGAAGTTAGGTGAAATGCGTAGAGAGGAGATTGTGTATGGCTTGGGAATAGTGGATAATGGTAATCTTTCCCGAATCTTGGAAGATTTGGAGCATTGTGGCTTTATCATCTGTACCAATGCCTATGGTGCCAGGAAGTAATATGGTCAATGTCTGTGAGATGAAGTTCTCGCAGAATGAGTTTGTGATTGATAAGGATTACGATGCTGTTCTTCTTCACAAACTGGCTCGTTTTGGCGATAATATTTCATAAAAACGGGCGATTATTTACCCATATCTATGTTTCTTGTGAGATATGGGTAAAAATCGCCCTTTTTCTTGTTTTGATAAAAAAGTGATTTGCTCTATTTTATAAGAACAGTCTTGGTCTTTCCATCTTTATACTTGATGACAATGACTCCCTTTTGAGGGGCTGATAGCATCTTGCCAGATAGGTTATAGTAGGCTTTGATGTTTTCCTTGTCTGCTAGAATACTATTGATGTCTGTGGTGTCATCAATAGTTAGTTTTTTGGAAATCCTCAGCGCTCCATTGTAATTGGCGTTTCCTGATTGTGTAGCACTGATTGTGATTTCTCCAGCTTTTTGACAATCCAAGTATTGTTGCTCACCAACAGAATATGTTTCTGCGTTGTCTGGTGTAACTTTGTATTCAATAGGTAGACCGGAAGTTGCTTTAGCAAAGAGTTCTACTTGGTTACCTACTTCTACTTTGCCAAAATTTTGTTCCCATATGATACTTTGGCTTGCTTTTTTGACAGTAAGATTTCCCCAATGATAATAGAAGTCGTAATTTGTGCTCATAGCTCCTTTTGCATAAATCCCATAGTTGCCAACAGAACTATTTTTAGTTGCATCAGTATAAAAGGTCGGTTTTTGTTCTAGACAACTTTCGTTATCTTCGCAAGCAAAACCTTCATATCTTGCAGTAAAATTAGGATTCTCTTGATTGTATTCCCTTTCTGTATTTTCTGGGTAAATATCTAGTTGTCTCTTAGTTATTTCCAGTGTTCCTTCTTTGTACCCGATAGCATAGTTTTTTCCGGCATCTGCCCCCTCTGGTATAACGCTATATAATCCTACAGAACTTTCAGTGGTGGCTTCTGTTTTGTAGGTTGGCTCTTTTGCCAGTTTATCTTGATTTTCGTAATATAGACCGTCAATATTATAATAAAATGTAGGGTTTTTATCTCCATATGTTTTACGATAATATCCTGTGCTAATAGTTAATGGCGCAGGAGTTATGGTCAAAACACCTGGCTTGATTTTTTTAAAATAATAGTTTTCAGCAGAACCTTCTGTTATTGTGATAGGATATTCTCCAACATCACTGAATTGTTCAACTGTAAAGTTTGTTGTAAAAGTTGCATCAATGTCTGTTTCTCCATTTCTCAGACCTTCGTATGTGCATTTGAGTTCTATCGGTTCTTTTTTTCCGTATGTCTTCAAGGCATTGACAGTTGCGGTCAATGGTGCCTTTTCAATAGTTAGTGTACCTTTGCATTCCTTACTGATGCTATAGTTTTTGTCCTCAATACTTGCTATAATATTATATGTGCCAACTTTACTATTGGAGTTGGTGTTAGATGTTAAGATAGGACTGCTTGCTAGGTTTGCAGCACTTTCTCCATTAACAAATCCACTAAGCTCTGTATAACTGAATTCTGGATTATCTTCTCCGTACATTCTTTTGGTATCGTTTATTTTAAGTGTAAGTTGCTTCTTGTTAATAGTATAGTCGAAGCTCTGGTCGTAAGAATAGAATTCTTTGTTATCCTTAGTGAAAAGGAAATGAACTGGCATGGAATAATTTCCTGCATCTTTTTCTGTCTTTTCTTCTGAAACTTTTAATTGGTAGTCTGTAAGGTTGTTATTCCATATTAAGTCTTGTCTTTTTCCGGTGTATTCAAACGTTTTCGTGTCCATAGTCACGATTTCAATTATTTTGTTTTCGTATTGTTTCCATGTCGAATCTTTAATATATTGCTCCTTTTGTGGAACGAAAAATTTACATTTTTGGGGGAATGGAAATATCCAAGAATTTATTTTTACGGTAGGTGGTGTGGTACAAAGAATGTAGCATGCGTTTAGATTGTCGCATCCTGTAAAAGCTTCCATTTCGATGCTCTTAATAGAGGTCGGCAAAATAATTGTTGTTAGTGCATTGCACCAATGAAAGGCATTTTCTCCAACACATTCAATGCTAGATGGCAATTTGATGCTTTTTAGATCTTTACTATAACTTTCGAACATTTCATCGTATGATGTCGCAAATGCATAGTTGCCAATTTTTGTCACAGAATAGATTTGCTCATTATGCATGATAGTTGAAGGTATAGTGATATTGCCATTGTAATTACAATAGTAATAGTAGCCGTCTGATTTTGTTTTTCCATACGTTACCTCTACAGTTTTGTTTTCTTCAGAAGTAATGTTGTAATAAATTCCATCCACCTCAAAGTCGTAGGCCATTACATTGAGTAATTGGATTACAAAGATCATGATAAATGTAAGTCTTTTCATAATTATAAGTTATTTGTTGTAAATATTTGCGAATCTAAAACTTTGTCTTGAAGCCAGGGGTACTTTGTGTATAACTCGTCCCTGATTTCATTTCTTATGGCTTTAGGAACGAATGGTGAGAGGGTAATCTCTTTGATTAACTTTTCTGGATTAATAGAAACCCTAAAGTGGTCACTGAAGTCGAAAACGCAGATGCGCACTTCTCGTTCATCTTGATAAAAATCTCTTTTGAAGAAAAGTTCTTTTTCAACAAAGTGCTCTCGATTGTCATCTTTTCCATAACTCATTTCTCCCATAACAAACTCTTTGTCTTGGTTTTGTATAGAGTTAATTAAATCTGAGCAGGTTGTTGTAATCCTAATGCCAATATTTTTTGTTCCTTCTTGCTCTGGTGGGGCTTTGGAATAGTGTTCCCACATCAAATAATTCTCTGATGGTGTTCCCGTTTTGTAAGCAATGTCATATGTCCAACAAGATATGCAACATGAGAATGCTATTTTTCGTTGAAGGACATTGGCAATTCTGTTTCGTTCTTGTAGCTTCTTGTTTCTTAATATAGGTGTAGGTCCAAATGATTTTTTGAAATCTTTGACGAAACCATGTTCGTTTAAATCGTCGTAATGTTGTCGGTTGCTGGCATGCAACTCTTTTGTGCCTAGCAAGTCAAGAAGATACTGATATGGCAAGTATCTGTATAAGTTTCGGTTTAGTTTAATTTTATTAGACACATAGATACCATTCTGAAGAGTAAAATTCTCTTTAGGTAAGAATGTTGCTATCGAAAAAGGCATTGCACCCATGACATTCAATAATAAGCCAACGACTCCAATATTGGCAGTTAATATTTATTTTGGCATAAACATAAAAAAACGTGGAGCCAGTCCTGTCGCTCGTTCCACGTGTTAAGGCCTTCGCATTGCCCAGAATGTCGAAACGAGACAACGCTGAAAGCCCCACGTAGATGTGTATATAATTACTCCTCCCTACCAACGAGCATATTGCTCGAAGTCAAAGAGGGCTGTATATAATACACCCTGTAGGGCGCCCCCGTTGCTTTGTTCTTGACATTCTGTTTGAAGTTGCGAAGTTCTAACACGTCAAAACCAAAGCGTTCAGTTACGCCTTAATATGTATATGTCACCCCGACCTTCTGCCCTCTTGTGGGCTTTTAGCAAGGGTTACGTTTGCAAAGATAGTGATAATTTTGAAAAGTTGTATCTGAAAATAGATTTTTTTGCGGTAGGAGAATAAAAAATCTTCATTTTCTTTGTTTTTATAATGAAGAAGTGCTATCTTTGCATTGTTTTATATAAATGTTTGATGAATATGAGCAAAACGTTCAATATATATTGTGATGAAAGAACCTATTGGGTTCCTGATCGGCATCTATATATGCTTTTATCTGTTGACTGCTTATTATCTCAATAAGAAATACGGAAAAAAGGCTTTAATAAAAAAGATGGGGCGAAGACTTCCGAATGTGTTATAAAAACGCAAGACCCGTATTGCATCGGTGGCAAGCGGGTCTCGAAACTCCTTCTAATTATAGATGAGCGGTGCAAAGATACAAAGAATTTGGGGAATAATTGTTCTTTTCCCAAAAATAAAATAGTTTTTAACATTTGAAGAAGTGTTCTCACCTCTGATGATGTGTCAGTTATATATAAAAAGTGTAATATAATAAATAGAAAGGAACAGATAAGATGGAAAAGATCAACGTAAAAGAACTGAATGACAACGTCTTCGAGACTATTGGTAAGGAGTGGATGCTGGTATGTGCCGGCAACAAGGATCATTTCAATATGATGACCGCCTCTTGGGGCTGTTTGGGATGGCTTTGGAACAAGCCGGTGGCTGTGGTCTTTATCCGTCCGGAGCGTTTCACCCACGGCATCATCGAGGAGAATGAATTCATGACTCTCTCTTTCCTCGGTCATAGCGAGGAGGCTCGAAAGATTTATAACTTCTGCGGATCCAAGAGCGGACGCGATTTGGATAAGGCGAAGGAAACAGGACTGATTCCTGTAGAAACTGATAACGGCAGCATCGCTTTCGAGCAGTCACGACTCACCCTAGAATGCCGCAAACTTTATAAGGACAGTATGACCGCCGAGAAGTTCCTCGACAAGGACCTGCTCCAGTGGTATGGTGCCAAGGGTGGATTCCACGATGTTTATGTTGTGGAGATTACCAATGCTTATAAAAAGTAAGGATTAAAATATGGCTCAAGAACAAACAGCAATTCGTGAACGCCAGAAAACCAGGCTCAAGGAGCCGGGGCGTTACGTGGTAATGATGTTCAACGACGACTTCACGCCGATGGACTTCGTGGTAGAAATCCTCGAATCCATCTTCTTCAAGTCGCAGGCTGAGGCTGAAGCAATCATGCTCAAGGTTCATCACGAAGAGAAAGCCGTGGTGGGCACCTACAGCTACGACATCGCCAAGAGTAAAGTGGAGAAAGCGATGGAGAAAGCCCGTACGCAGAAGTTTCCGCTTAAACTCACTTATATGCCGGAATAGGCGTTGATTTCGGGGAAATATCCCCAATATATGCTAAGAAAAAGAAAGGAAAAAATAGAATGGACAGTATGGGATTGACCCGATATATGAGTGTTCTGATGGACGATGCCATGAAGCAAGCCCGGTTCTTCGACCACGAGTTCGTGATGCCCGAGCACATGCTGCTGGCGTTGCTCAGGCAGTATGCATTCTGTCAGGCGCTGCAGGAAGAAGGCGTAGACAGCCTCAAGATGCATGAAGACTTGGTGGGATGGCTCGCCAAGCAGGAGCGTGTGCCTGAAACCATCAAGTATCTGCCAGAGCCGTCATCGCTCTTCAAAACCATGTTTGGAACGGCGTGCGCCCTGGCTGCTGCTGCCGACAGACAGCTGGTGAATGTACCCCATTTTGTGCAGGCGATGTTTGGCTTGCAGAATTCAGAAGCCGCCTTCCTGCTGTGCAAGAATGTGGGCGACCGGCAGGGCGAGTTCCTGGCGAGCGTTGACAGTTATTATCCTATTGGAGAAGATACTGGAGAGGCTGGCATGGGCATGGGAGCAGACTTTGATGATGACGATTATGCCAACGAGTATGATGACGACGAGGAAGAAGGCAGAAGACAGGTTGTACAGGATTGGCATCAGCTGGTTACCTGTATTTCTGACAAGGTAGAAGAGCACAATCCGCTCATCGGAAGAGAACAGGAACTGGACAGAACCATCCAGGTGCTCTGCCGTGCCGAGAAGAACAATCCGCTCCACATCGGAGAAGCCGGAGTCGGCAAGACAGCTCTGGTCTATGGTCTCGCCAAACTCATCAACGAAAACCAGGTTCCTGAACGCCTCAAGGGGGCTCGCATCTACGGCATGGATATGGGACAGATGCTTGCCGGTGCCCAATATCGCGGCGACTTCGAGAAACGTATCAAGATGGTGATGGAGGGAGCCGTGAAGGAAGGCAATACCATTATCTACATCGATGAGATTCATAATATGATAGGTGCCGGTCGTGGCTCAGATGGCGGACCTGATGCATCCAATATGCTGAAGCAATATCTGGAGGCAGGTGATATCCGTTTCATCGGTTCTACCACCTACGAGGAATATAACCGTTACATGGCTCAGAGCAAGGGCATCGTGCGCCGGTTCCAGCAGATAGATATCAAGGAACCTACCGAGGAGGAGGCTATCAAGATATTGGAGGGCTTGCAGTATAAATACAATAAGTTCCACAACGTAACCTATCGCAAGGACGCCCTGGAATATGCCGTCCGTGCCAGCGCCAAATATATCAGCAACCGCTGTCTGCCAGACAAGGCCATCGACCTGATGGATGAGGCGGGTGCTTATCTGGAGGTGCATCCGGTAGAATCTCGCCAGCGCTCTTATGTTACCAAGTCTATCATCCAGCAGATTCTGATTAAGGTCTGCAAGATTGATGCGGCTGCGATGAAAGATGAGAATAACGATGCTTTGGCTACGCTCCGCCTGCGCATACTCGACAAGATTTACGGTCAGGATAAGGCTGTAGACAAGGTGGTTGAGGCTGTGATGATGGCAAAGGCGGGATTGACAGATGATGACAAACCATTGGCTTCGCTCCTCTTCGTGGGACCTACCGGAGTAGGAAAAACCGAGGTGGCACGACAGTTGGCCAAGGAACTCGGCATCGAACTGGTACGCTTCGATATGAGTGAATATACCGAGAAGCATACCGTGGCAAAACTCATCGGTTCGCCAGCCGGATACGTGGGTTATGAGGATGGAGGACTTCTGACCGATGCCATCCGCAAGACGCCAAACTGTGTACTCCTGCTCGATGAGATAGAGAAGGCGCATAGCGATATCTACAACATCCTGCTCCAGGTAATGGACTATGCCCGTCTGACTGATAACAAGGGCCAGAAGGCTGATTTCCGTAACGTGATTCTCATCATGACCTCAAATGCCGGAGCACAATTTGCTTCACGGGCTAGCGTAGGTTTCAATGGAAACGTAAGTCGTGGCGAAGCGATGCTGGCACAGGTGAAGAAGACTTTCAAGCCTGAGTTTATCAACCGACTTTCCGACATGGTGGTGTTCAACGATATGGATAAGCACATGGCAGAGCTGATTCTTGCCAAGAAACTTCGTCAACTCGATGCGAAACTGGCAGCAAAGGGAGTTACCGTAACGTTAACCGATGCTGCGCGTGAACAGTTGCTGAAATGGGGCTTTACCAAGGAATATGGTGCCCGCGAGATGGACCGTGTCATCGGTAACCGCCTGAAACCGATCCTGATGAAGGCGCTGCTCTTCGGCAAACTCAAGAAGAGTGGCAAGGCGCATGTCGACTTTGACGGAAAGGAACTGGTGATTAATTATTAGAATGAAAGTCTAGTCAAGAATATTCTTGATAAAAGATAAGCGTATGATATTACAGATAGATGATACTGCGGACGAGATTTATTTTCCCGATCCGCATTATGGCGATGAGGATGGATGCTTTGCGATTGGTGGCGATTTGAGTATCGACCGCCTGTTGCTGGCTTATAGCAATGGCATCTTTCCCTGGTATAGTTTCCGTGACCAGCCTGAAATACTCTGGTTCTGTCCGATGAAGCGTTTCGTCATCTTCCCTGATGAAATCCACATCAGTCATTCCATGCGTACCCTGATGAGAAAGAACCGATACAGCGTAGGAATCAACGAAGATTTCGATGGCGTGATACGGGGATGCAGCAAGACCAACGGACGATATTGGGAAGAAGGTGCATGGCTGGGCGAGAATATCATCCAGGCATTTACCGCCCTCCATAAGCAAGGCTTTGCGGCGAGCGTAGAGGTATGGGATAATGAAACAGAAGAATTGGTGGGTGGACTTTATGGCGTCACCATCGGCAAGGTCTTTATCGGCGAGAGCATGTTCTCCCGGGTTCCGTCAGCCTCAAAGATTGCCCTCATCTTCCTTGCCAGATACTTGCAGGAGCATGGTGGCAAGATGATAGACTGCCAGTTGGAAACCCCTCATCTCAAATCGATGGGTGGCAGATATATTTCTTACGAGGAATATATGAAGATTATGAACGAAGAATAAGAGATGTTCTTCTGGGAATGGAAGAACATCTTCTTTTGAATAAAAAATAAAGGCTAGGTTCCCGATTCTGGAAAACCTAGCCTTTGTTTTTATCTAGCCTTTATCTAATTTTATTTAGAATATCGGTGTGCCGATGCAACCGTTAGGTGCCTGGATATGCAGCATCGCACAAACGGTAGCGGCAATATCTGTCATATAGTGAGGCTGGGCACTCTCGCCGTGCTGGATGCCCCAACCCATAAACAGGCAAGGAATATGGATATCGTATGGATTCCATGCGCCGTGGGTGGTTCCCTTGCTGCTGTAATAGTCGTAGTGACCTGGTTTCAGAACTATCTGAACACCTCCGCTGCGCTCACGGTTGTAACCGTTGATGGCACGGAACTTCAACTCTTCAGGAATGCTCTCGATAGAGGTCTTCTCCATGTCGAAGGCATAGTGCACGTCCTTGTCTTTCTTCAGTCTGTCTACTACCGTCTGCTTGATGGCTGCATAATCCAGACCGAGTTCTTCGATGATGTCTGTATTGAAGAAAACCTGATTGTTCATGATGGTCTTCACGAGATTCTTGTCGGTATTGAATTTTGCCTTTAATACCTTGTTCAGTTCTTCTGTCATTTCCTTCTTGTTCCAGATGCCGGCAGGGATTCGCTGGTCCTGCAGGAAGGTGGCGTTGTTCACACCTCCGTGGTCGGCGGTGAGGAAGGTGAGATAATTTCCCTTACCTACGGTCTGGTCGAGATAAGCGAAGAAATCAGCCAGAGCCTTGTCCAGACGGAGGTAGCAATCTTCTGTTTCGATGGCATTTACGCCTACCTGATGACCGATGTAATCGGTGCTGGAGCAGCTGATGGTCAGCAGGTCTGTATCTGTGTTTCTACCCAGGTTCTCGCCCTCGATGGCTGCCTTGGCAATATCGAATGTCAGGTTGCAGCCGAATGGGGTGTTGCGGAGAATCTTGTAACCATGTTTCTTGTATAGGGCAGGCAGGTCTAGTGGCAACACAGCCTTTTCGCCTTCAACAATTCCATTCTCATAGTTGTTGTCATCGCTGGTGCTCTCCTTGTAGGAGTCGATAGGGTAGAGTGTTTCCCATTTCTTGGAAAGATACTTGTTTGGGAGTTTCTGCTTGTTGAACTTGTTCACCCACTCAGGCAACTTATCCATATAGAAGGTGCTGGTGATGAACTTGCCCGATTTATCATCAAACCAGTAAGCGCCATTGGCGTGATGGCCCGCAGGGAGGATGGATGCTCTGTCTTTCAAGGCAACACCAATCACCTTAGAGCGGTTGTTGGTAGCCAGACGGAGTTCGTCGCCGATGGTGGTTACCCACAGATTGCGAGGCGACATCTTGCCTGCCTTGCTGTCAGAACCTACCGGGTTGACGGTATCGTCGGCAGTACAATTCACTACTTTTCCATCTTTCACGAAGTTATTTCCGGCAATTCCGTGGATAGAAGGAACGGAACCGGTCCAGATAGAAGTATGTCCGATGGCTGTAACCGAAGGGATATAAGGAATCTTGCAGTTTTCTACGCTGAATCCTTCTCCGAGCATTCTCTTGAATCCGCCTTCGCCGTAGCGGGCGTAGTAGCGATAGAGATAATCCCATCGCATCTGGTCGATAACGATGCCTACAACGAGCTTAGGGCGTTGAGGCTGAGCCTGTGCAATGCCGCAGAAGCAGCAGAGCACGAAGATGAGTTTGATAATCTTATTCATAGTCAAAATGTCTTTTTTATACATAACCATTCAGTATTGTATATTAGAATTCGGTTGCAAAGATACAATTTATTTTGG
The DNA here is from genome assembly GCA_021635485.1 of Segatella copri. GTDB lineage: Bacteria > Bacteroidota > Bacteroidia > Bacteroidales > Bacteroidaceae > Prevotella > Prevotella copri_P. The sequence goes on from JAJWOH010000105.1 coordinate 10,162, forward strand.
TATTTAACGATAAAAAAGACGATTTTTACCCAAACTTCTCATGGCGTTCAATACAGCCAGTACCGTAACACCTACATCGGCAAAGACAGCCATCCACATGGTGCCGAGACCAATGGTGGCGAGAATCAGTACGGCAACCTTTACTCCGATGGCAAATATCACGTTCGCGTGAGCGATATGAATGGTTCTTCTGGCTATCTTCACGGCAAGGGCAATCTTTCTAGGGTCATCATCCATCAGTACCACATCGGCAGCTTCGATGGCAGCATCGCTACCCAGTCCGCCCATGGCAATGCCCACATCGGCACGCTTCAATACCGGGGCATCGTTGATGCCGTCGCCTACGTAAGCGAGTGTCTTGCCTGCCGGTTTTGTCTTCAGCAGTTGCTCTACATGCGAAACCTTATCGGTTGGCAGCAGTTCGGTACGGCACTCGTCCAGTCCCAGTTTGTGGGCAACATCTTCTCCCACTTCTCTGCGGTCACCCGTCAGCATCACCGTTTTCTCTACTCCCAGTTCTTTCAACTCTCTGATGGCATGGGCGCTTCCTCCCTTAAGGGTGTCGTTGATCACAATATGTCCCGCATACTTGCCATCAATGGCGACGTGGATGATGGTTCCCACCTGGTTGCAGTCGTGCCACTGGGCACCTATGCTTTCCATCATCTTCTTATTGCCCACGCAAACCACCTTTCCGTTCACTTTGGCACGGATACCCTGTCCGGCAATCTCCTCTACATCGGTCACCTCGCAGCCATCCGTTGCTTCTTGCGGGAAGGCTGTACGCAGGGCAGCTCCGATAGGGTGGGTAGTGAAATGCTCGGCATGAGCCGCCAGATGCAGCAGAATCTTTTCCTTGTCAGAATATTCGCCAATATGCACGTTATCTGTATCGTGGGATGAATGGTCTGGGCAGGAATCATCTGCATGAACAGCTGCCACGGCAAACTCTCCATGGGTCAGAGTTCCGGTCTTGTCGAATACAACGGTTCCCACCTTAGCGAGAGCATCCATATAGTTGCTGCCCTTGATGAGAATGCCGTTCCGGGATGCTCCGCCGATGCCGCCAAAGAAGGTGAGGGGCACGCTGATGACCAGGGCGCAAGGACAGGAAACTACCAGGAATATCAAGGCGCGGTTGAGCCATAATGGGAAGTTCTCGCCAAAGGTTCCTTCACCTACGATTCCTGTTGCTGCCAGGAATGGAGGAATAACCGCCAGGGCAATGGCTGCGAAAACAACGATAGGAGTATAGACTCGGGCGAAACGGGTGATGAAAGCCTCGCTCTTCGACTTGTTCTTGTCTGCACTCTCTACCAGCGCAATAATCTTGGATACGGTACTTTCGCCAAAACTCTTGGTGGTGCGTACACGAACTACTCCTGAAAGGTTGATGCAACCGGACATGATAGTATCGCCTTCATTCAAATCCCGTGGCATACTCTCACCTGTCAGGGCAATGGTATTCAAGGCTGAGCTTCCCTCAACAACAATACCATCCAGAGGCACTTTCTCTCCCGGACGGATTACGATAGTTTCTCCTATCTTGACGTCTTCCGGCGAAACTGACTCTACTTTTCCGTTTCTTTCAACATTCGCTACATCCGGTCGGATATTCATCAGATGCGAAATACTGTCGCGGCTCTTTCCTTCCGCATATCCTTCGAAGAGTTCGCCCACCTGAAAGAAGAGCATCACAAAGACTGCCTCCGGAAATTCTGTATCTGATCCAGGAAAGAATCCGATGCAAAGGGCTCCGATGGTAGCAATAGCCATCAGAAAGTTTTCGTTAAACATATCGCCCTTGGCAATACCTTCTGCAGCTTCGCCCAGCGTCTCGTGTCCTATTAATAAATAAGGAATGAGATAGACGAGGAGCAACTGCCAGGTAGCCAGACTGTATTCCTTTTCGATGAAAACAGCGATAATCAGGAGGATGATGGTTGCTCCTATCAGAAAGAGTTTGGATTTCAAACCGCCTTCTTCATGGTGATGATGGTGGTGGCAACCGCACCCCTGGTGCTCATGTTCTTCTGTGCCGCATGAGCAATCATAATGATGTTCATGATGATGTTCGTGAGAATTTTCACAATGGCATTCATGATGATGTTCGTGAGAATGTTTCATTTCTTCCATAATTTTGCAATACTTTTAGTTCTATATAATCAGGAACATTCAGTTCCTTTTTCTATTTCGGTTGCAAAATTACAAAAAGGTTTCTGCAACTTGGTTGCAAAAGCTCCAAATCGCCCTCTTAATGTTTTTTTTGTTTACGCAAAAACAAATAGACCAAATTCAAGCAAACCAGCAACGAAAAAAACAGTTAAGCTGCAATAGCTTAACTGCTTGATTTTCAGCGTGGACCAGCTAGGGCTTGAACCTAGGACCTCCAGATTATGAGTCTGTTGCTCTA
>JAJWOH010000254.1:0-2291 GCA_021635485.1 Segatella copri
ATATTTATATATATATTATAAGTTACCTCTAAAGAGAGGGAGGTGGGGTAGGCGCTGAAAACTGTCACAACTGTCACAACTGTCACGCTTTTGGGGGTTGAGGAAGGTGTGAGCATTGATGGATGATTTCTTGCTTCCTGCTGTTTTCAGGATGAGAAAGCATAGAGAAACTTTTTACATCACATAGTTTTCTCGCCCGATAAATTATGAGTTGGCAAGATTAACCGGATGTGTTCGAAGTGTTAAATCCGTTTAACATAACTCTGCAGGGTGAAATTTGGTAGTATTAGAAAATTGCCGTACCTTTGCACTGTCTTTTGGAAGAAAGGCTTGCGCACCCCCAAGCAGCAAGTAGACAATTAACATTTATATTAACCCTTTAATATTTTTATATCATGGAACAGAAAGGAACATTGAAGTATCGTAAGTTGCAGCGTACACCACAGAGCGGCGAGAACGCAGGTAAGAAAAAGTGGTATGCCACTGCGGTAACCGACCGCGAGGTGGATTTCGAGGGATTCGTATCTCACATCTCTGACCACGGTTCGCCTTACTCCCGAGGTACTATCCACGGTGTGCTGATGGATGCACTCGACCATCTGCAGGAGTTGATTCTCGACGGTAAGAGCGTGCGTCTCTCTGACCTCGGTCTGTTCTCCATCGGTATGACTTCGAAGGCGGAGGATACTAAGGAGAAGGTAACGGCTGCCAGCGTAGAGGGTGTACACCTGATTGTGAGAAACACAAAAAGCTGGAGCAACTCGGAACTGCGCAAGAAGTGCAAGATTCAGGAGTACGGAGGCTATACCGGCACCGACGAGGGTGGCACCTCTGGTGGTACCTCTGGCGGCACTGAACAAGGCGGCGACACCAGCCAGGGCGGCTCCGGAACTACCGGCAGCGGTACGCAGCCAGGCGGCGGCTCTCAGGATAGCGGCGACGGGCTTGAATAAAGCCCTCGTCTGAGGCCAACCCCCGCAGGCCCCCGTCTAGCGGGATGCGTCTCTCCCTAACGTCTGACGGAAGCTGGCGCATCCCCCACTAAGTCAACATTCAACACTCAACATTCAACATTAAAAATTAAAGATTATGAAAGCAAGTACCTGGAAAACAATTTTGCAAATTGCAATCTCATTTCTCACAGCTATCGCTACCACACTCGGTGTAACAAGCTGCAGCAGCTTTTAAAGGTAAAAAGGTAAAAAAGTAAAAAGGTAAAAAAAAAGCCCCGATGCATCATGCATCGGGGCTTTGCTTTTATCTGCTTTATCTGCTTTTCTTCGTTATCGGATATCTCTTCCTTCCTGGCTGTATCCTTCGAGCATCTTCGGGCTGCTGATAGGCTTGCGCGAACAGTAGTCGAAATCTACCTTCTTGTAGCCCTGACTGGAACGCCAGCGGATGGTAAGCTTCACTGTCTTGCCTTCGGTATCAGGCACGGCATCGTTCAGATTGAACGCTACGAGGGCATCACGCCAGTAGTTCTGAGGATCGCCATTGGCATTGTGGCGCAGCTCTACCTCGTAAGGATTCTCTGGATTCACACCCGTAACGAGGTTGATGTAATGCACCTTCTGACCGCCCCAGAGAGCACGGAAACGGAGGGTGAGATAGCCATCTTCTGCCACCGTTACCCAGTCGCGCACGATTTCTACCAGGTTGTTGCCATACTTCTCGCTGTTCTCGATATCGGAACCGAGCGATGGCACAGGCTTCTTGGTCAGGATGCTGTCTATCCAGTTGACGTGAATCACCTGGTTATACTTCTCGCTCTTCTCCGAGGTCTGCGTGTAGTTGACCAGGGCGCGAACCTCCTTACCATCAAAGATGGTAGGTTTCAGGTTCTTGGCGAGTAGCGTGGTGTTGTCGTCGAGCTGCAGATAGCAGGCATCGCCGTTCTGCTTCACGGTTACCAGTGCGTTAGGGAAAACGCGGTCCCAATCGGTATCGTTATCGTTATCGCACGACTGGAATGTGAGGGCCGACAGGAGCATCATCGCTGCCAGCCCGATCTTCTTGAAATCAATTTTTCTCATATATAATGTTCCTTTCTTTTTATTGTTTCACTTTCTGATAATAAAATAAGAAAGGAACAGAAATCTTGCTTCTGATTTAGAAAAAGATTGTTAAAACTCAAGTTTCGCATGTGGTTCAAGAACGGGCTGAAGGCCCAAAAGCTCCTAGCCCAGGGCATCGCCCTGGGTATAATAGCTATCAGCAAGGCGCCCTGTAAGGGCAAAAGCTTTGTACATTGCCCAGTATTTTAAAGCTTTTGCCCTTACAGGGCGACA
>JAJWOH010000106.1:0-12570 GCA_021635485.1 Segatella copri
CTATCGTATTATACACATTGTCAAGATAATCTTCTACCAAATCGGTATTTTCCAACCCTAAATTGCGCAACTGAGGGAGTCCGCCATACTGCAGATACAGGTTCAAGGAAGCATCATCATCCTTCAGTTCATGGAACGTCAGAAACTCTTCATAGCAGAGTCCTCTAATGCGATAAGCAATATATCTGCCTCTCAGGCGAGTTGCCAGTTCGCCCGATAGCATCTTGGCGTTGCTGCCGGTAATCATAATCTGGCAGGTATCATCCGATTGGATACTGAGGAGTGCTTTCTCGAAATCAGAAATCTCCTGCACCTCATCAATAAACAGATAGTTTTCCTTACCCTCAACGATGTTGGCTGCTACATAAGCCTCCAGATCCTGATAGTTGGCTATCATATCAAATGAGTTTTTCTCCTTATCTATATAGATAACGTGATTTTCTTCATTCTCAGCGATGTGATTATAAATTCGCCGCATCACACAACTCTTGCCGACACGCCTCTGGCCCGTCAATGCAATCATCATTCCACGTCCAAACATGCGTTCGATACGGTTGGAATACCCTAGTCTTTCTAATATTTTTTGTTTCATACGAGTAAAACTTTTCGCAAAGATACTCTTTTTGTTTCACATAAGTAACAAAAACGATAGATTTTTTGTTTTTATTACTTATAATTAACAGGTTTGGTACACATTGCGCCTCACGGGAAACGACAAGGGTCTATATGCCACGAAGAAAAGGTGGCGTATAGACCCTTGGTTATATGGTGATAATCGTAATCTACATCTCCGCTATTATATTTTTTATGTATTGTTCAGATTCTTAATGATTTCCAAAGGTAGCTGGGTAGCTTTGGCAACCTGTTCGGCAGAAAGTCCCATTGCCAGCAATCGTTGTGCTGTTTCTGTGTTGGCCTCATGCTTGCCTTCAGCTCTACCTATTTCTATACCTTCACGCTTGGCAGTATCTACGGAATTCTTGATGTCGCGATATGCCATCTTGCTGGCTTCAAAGCTGATATATCTTTCTTCTACCTGCTTCATAATCATCTGTATTAAAAATCCATGCCGCAAAGTTACGGTTTTATTTTCATATCTGCAAGAGATTTCTGGGAAAAGTTGCTGAAAAAGTTAGGAACCCACATATTTTATGTTATAAGGTAAATATCTGTGTAAATCTGGGATAAGGGTCTATATGCCACGATGAAAAGGTGGTGTATAGACCCTTGGTTATATGGTGATAATCGTAATCTACATCTCCGCTTATGAATTGCTCAGATTCTTAATGATTTCCAAAGGTAGCTGGGTAGCTTTGGCAACCTGTTCGGCAGAAAGTCCCATTGCCAGCAATCGTTGTGCTGTTTCTGTGTTGGCCTCATGTTTGCCTTCTGCTCTACCTTTCTCCATACCTTTTTCCATACCTTTCTGATATCTGTCATCCAGAAGGGTTCTTTCAACACTTACCGAATCCCAAAACTTGTCATAGGCACGGAGCTCGGCATCCGTAAAGCCGGAAACTTCAAGATCTTCTACGGCTTTTCCTATCTCTGGATCATTGAGCAGGTCGGCAGGAATATCCTTCGTATTGGAATTGATTTCTGTGAGGAAACGGAGCCACAAGACCATCATGCGCTTATCGGCAATGGAATGAGGAGTGAACTTAGGGAGTTCAATGAAGGTGAAATGCAAGCCCTCGATGACCTTATTGCTGTCCTTATCGTGCACGATGCGGTAGTTGTGGATGAAATCCGGAGTATCATGCGCAAAGATATCATTCACAAGATTCAGGGAATATACGGGTTGAAGTTCGCTGTATTTTCCTCCCTTTTTAGCCTGACTCACATAGAGTTTGGATGCATTGAACAGTACTCGCTGCTGGAATGCGTCAGACCATTCCATCTGCATTTCCACGCAGAACTTCCTGCCTCTGACATCTGTGCAGAGTACATCCACTATGGTGTTCTTGCCCCCTTCGAGCTGAGGCACAAGTTCTGTAGGCAGATACTTTATCTCGTGTATCTGCTCTTCTTCGCTGAGTGGCAGGAGGGCGTTCAGAAGACTGATCAGTCTTTTAGGATGATTGCCGAATATCTTCTTGAACGTAAGGTCTGCCTTAGGATCTAAGTACTTCATAACCATCTGTTTTAAAATTCACTACTGCAAAGTTACGGTTTTATTTTCAAACCCGCAAGAGATTTCAGTGAAAAGTTTATGAAAAAGTAAGAGATTGCGTTTCTTATGTGACAGGACAAGGGTCTATATGCCACGATGACAAGTGGTGTATAGACCCTTGATTATATGGAGATTTTCGTAATCTACATCTCCGCTATTCTGTATTTATGATATGGCGGATGGCATGCAGGCGGTAACAATGCCGTTTACAACCCTTTGGGGATATGATACGGATGCTGACAGAGTCGGAATTTATGTGTTTTATGTTGTTTTCTTCACGAATAATTTGGTAGTTACAAATAAACAGTGTATCTTTGCAGCAGAAATGCTGCACTCGGTAATTTGAGAACAAATTTTCATTGTGCCTGTTTGCATTATCAATAAATCAAATAACAAAAATTCTGCTTATGGGAAAGATAGTAGATAAAACAGAGACTAAGATAGTTACGCTTGATGGAGTTGAGATTATCAAGCAGGTAACGAAGGTACTTATGCCTAATGGTAAGTACCGATATCCTACTGTGTATTTTACGGTTAACGATGATGTCAAGGCTCTGACAGCAGAACAATTAGACAAAATCCGCATCCCTGTCTACAAACAGTTAATTTGAAATTAATATGGAAGAAAGTGAAGGTTATCCCTTCGTCTTTCAAATGATAGACAGGGATAGTGCTGATCTCTCGTCATTAAAACATAATTAGGTTAACAGTATATATCTGATTACGGGAAACGACAAGGGTCTATATGTCACGATGAAAAGGTGGCGTATAGACCCTTGGTTATATGGTGACTAAAGTTTCGCAAGTTACTTGAATATATTGACAAGGAAAAGACTTTACAACTGAAGCTTTCTGAAAGACTCCGGAAAGAGAAGTGAGAGAAGCTGGAAGACTGGTGCGCCGGCGGGGGATACCATATTGAATCATGGTTATCCTGTCGCGCTCGCTGGATATTTTCAAGAACGAGTTGGCACGCTACTTCACTTCATTTCTAAACTCCACCTTCCGCCTCTGGCTTGCCGAGGTACGTTTTGTGGCTTCTCTGCCGCCCCTATCTGTACCGCATTTTCAAGTTAAAGGAAGGCTGTGCTCCTGCCGAATGGCGGGAGAAAATGGCTGAAAATGTAGCCGCAGAGGATAAAAAGCAGGATTAACCGTTTTTCGATAAATAACAGGAAAACGCATTACAAAATGAAAAAATACGTTAAAAAAGGTGTCGCATTCATAGGAATGCGACACCTTTTTCTTAGGAATGCGACACCTATACAGAGGAATGCGACACCTTTTTTGAAAAAAAAACACTATATTTGCACCATGAAAGAATTATTAGAAACCATACCAAGGATAGAACTCGCCTTGATCATCATCGGGACGGCGGCACTCATGTTAGGTATCATCTTCGTATATGCCATGATACATGAGTACAGGATGTATCTTGAGGAACATCGGAAGGCTCGCATCAGCTTTCGTGATTTCTTCAAGCAGGAACAGTTTTATATCTTTCTATTTCTGGCTTCGATATTCATCATGTCGTTAAACCTCCTGTATTTTCTGGAGTGAGTTTCGGCAATAAGCAGACAAATATTAATAACAAATATAATATTAAATTATGAAAAAGCTTAACAATCAATCCTATGGGTCGTATGTCGGCCGTATGAACTATGGGGGGGCAAAGTTCTATAGATTTGCCCTGTTCCCATTGATGTTGTTCATGTTGTTGCTTCTGCCTGCCAATATGGTGGCGCAGACAGATTACGACGAGTCTGTAACGTTCACAGCCTTAGCAGGTGACTCAGATGATATGTCTGAAGCAGAAAATTTCAAGAAACTCTTTGATGGCAAGGAAAGTAATTCCAGCAAGTGGTGCTGTTGGTTTAGCGGCCGCGCCTATGTCATCTTCAAAGCCAGCAAGGCAGGAGTACCTGTGGGCTACACCATCACTACGGGTAATGACAATGAAAAATATAATGGTCGTAATCCGAAGTCATGGAAGCTCTATGGTAACAATACAGGCAGCAATGACGCTTGGGAGCTTATCGATGAGGTAAGCGATGACAAGGTGCTCAAGGATAAGAACTATACTTCGTACGACTTCACCTGCAAATGTTCTACCTCTTATCAATATTTTAAATGGGAAATCTCGGCTATTCATAGTGGACGCACATTGCAGGTAGGTGAGTTTAAACTCAAACTCCAAACCTGTTCTCACAAGAATACCGATGGCTCGGATGCCCTTGGTGATGTAATCAAAAACGTAGAACCAACTTGCACAGAGCACGGCTATACCACACAAAAATGCTCTCTCTGCAATTCTATTGTGAAGGTATATAAGGATGATGACCTTAAACCACATACACTCACTCATCATGAACTGAAAGCTGCTACATGTACAGAGGCTGGTAACATAGAATACTGGCAGTGCAGTGTATGCAACAAACTCTTCAGCGATGAAGCCACAACTAAAGAGATTACGGATGCTGCCAGCCTCGTGATTCCTGCAAAAGGTCATACATTCGACCGTGAAGGCAATTGTACTGTCTGTCACTATAAGGATTCTCGCTATGCTTTGTTCAATTTGGAGGGTATAACCGATGTTACCATTACTGACAATGACAGTTATCCTTGGAAGATGTTGGACTTGAACGCAGATGGAATGTCTGATGTCTCTTCTTATTTTACAGCAGAAAGCAAGGGACTGATGTCAAGTAATTATGGGGCGAATGACAGTAGTTCTGAAATTGAAGTCAAATTCAATGTAGAAAAGCCTATATTATTTTCATTTAAATATCTAATTTCGGCAATGAACTCTAACTATGTCTTTATTACTTTAAATGGAAAACTGCTTGGTGATATTAATGGAACAGAGCAAAAAGTGTATAAAAGCATTTTAGACAAGGGTGAATATACTTTGAAATTATCATATAATACATTCCCTTTTGATGAAGGTAATAAAGGTGCTGACCGCGCATTCATCTACGATCTGAACACGGCAACCACTATTTCTGATTATGTAGCAGAGTTGGATGCTATGAATACTACATTGACTTTCAAAAAAATCACTTCTGATAATTTAGAAAGTATTGATTTAAGCCGTTTAGTTATAGTGAATGACGAACCGATGGTGAAAGATATGTACGATATAGAAACTACAAATATCAAGAATATCATTTTCGATGAGAGTTTCAAAACATACGCACCTATATCGTTGGTACAATTCTTTTCTAGCTGCAGTACATTGGAAACAATTTCAGGCCTTGAATATTTGAATACAGCGAATGTGAAGGATATGTCAGGTATGTTCTTTGATTGTAAAAAACTCTCTTCGCTCGATCTCTCTAAGTTCAATACAGAGAAGGTGGAGAGTATGGTAGAAATGTTCAGTAATTGCTCCGCTCTCTCATCGCTCAACCTCTCTAATTTCAAAACAAAGGAGGTGAAGTATATGAGCAACATGTTCTGGGGCTGCTCAGCTCTCACTTCGCTCGATCTCTCTAAGTTCAATACAGAGAAGGTGACGGATATGAGCAATATGTTCTATGGTTGTCAAAAACTCTCTTCGCTCGATCTTTCTAATTTCAATACAGAGAAGGTGGAGAATATGATGGGCATGTTCTTTAGTTGCTCAGCTCTCACTTCGCTAGACCTCTCTAATTTCAATACAAAGAAGGTGCGGTATATGAACAGCATGTTCAATGCATGCTCCGCTCTTACAACCATCTACGCCGGCGATAAGTTTGTTACAACAAAAGTAGAAAATGGTTCTTATATGTTCTCAGACTGCACAAACCTCAAAGGCTTTGATAGTAGCATGATCGACCACAAAAAAGCCAACTGCGGCACGGATGGTTATTTTACTCCTGGATGTGCTTATGCTGAGTTTGACAATGCTACTGGAACTCTTACATTCCGCTACAAGGGAGTAAAGCCTGCAGAAGCTTATGACCTTAATGTGAAATCTAACAATCCGGGGTGGAATGCCCAAAGAGCAAATATCAAGAAGGTGGTCTTCGATGCATCGTTTGCCAATGCAAGACCAACGAGCTGTTGTTTGTGGTTCGCAGATTGCTTTTATCTGACCGAAATTGAAGGTATTGAGAATCTGAATACAGAGAAAGTAACAAACATGTGCTCTATGTTCTCGGGTTGCTTTGCGCTTACCTCGCTCGACGTCTCTAACTTCAATACTCAGAATGTGGAAGATATGAGCATTATGTTCGAGAGCTGCTCAGCTCTCTCTTCGCTCGATCTCTCAAAGTTCAATACAGCGAATGTGAAGAATATGGAAGACATGTTTAAAGAATGTCGAAAACTCTCTTTGCTCGACCTCTCTAATTTCAATACAGAGCGCGTGAAGGATATGTCCTCTATGTTCTCTGGTTGCTCAACTCTCCAAACTATTTTCGCCAGCGATAAGTTTGTTACGGACCAGTTTTTTTATGGTGTTGGTATGTTCTTTGGTTGCAAGAATCTCAAAGGTTTTATAGATTATATCAGTAACACAGACAAAGACAAGGACGATAACAAATACGCTAACTATAAGACTGGCTATTTCACCAAGCTGGTAGGTAAGAATGGTGAGAAAAAGATAGGTGCAACGGGAGAAACTCTTGCTACGGAGAATCTTGTTCTTGACGACGGCAAGGACTTCGTGGCTTATGACCAGTTCGCAGCCAAGAATGCATCTTACAGCCGAGATATCCCTGAAGGTTCTAAATGGGGAACGCTCTGCTTGCCTTTCGCCATTGACCAGAGTCAGGAAACAGAATGTAAGTTCTATCGTCTTACAGGTATTGATAATGATTGCATCACTCTTGAGAGTTACGAAGGAGCAGAAATTCCTGCCGGCACTCCAGTGCTCTTCAAGATGAATGAGAACGAGCAGACACTCAGCATTTCTGTACAAAATGCAGGCATCGTTAAAGAGCCAGTAGCTGGAACAAACGTTACTAAGCCAGAAGCAGAAACTGCCTCAGATGTCAACCTCGTAGGTTCATTCACCAAGATTGGCGGCAAAGACAATAAGGGTCTTGACAAAAACGACTACATCATTGGTAAGAATAAGTTCTGGCGTGTCTCTGACTTGGATGATGGCAAGGGCGTGGGCATTAAACCGATGCGTGCATACATCCATCCTGCCTATGAATATCTGGCAAGAGCAGCCATGCTGAGCATCGGAAAGGGTGATGGCACTACTGCCATTGACAACCTCAACGCTATCAGCAACGATGCCAATGCAGAATACTATGATGCGAATGGTCGTCGTACCAATGGTCTGCAAAAGGGCTTGAACATCGTGAAGCGTGGCAGCAAGACTTATAAAATCATGGTTAAGTAAAGAATTTTAAAATCAAAAGGATATGAAAAAGAAAGAATATACAAAGCCAGAGATGCAGGTGGTAAATATCACCTCTTGCACCCTCCTCGCAGCCTCGACTATGGGTCAAGGAGGCAATGGCAATGATAAACCAGATATGGAAGACAACTGGTATTGGGGTGAGTAACAGTCATTATAACGCCTAACGGCATAATACAATAAGTTAAATATTGCAAACATTTATTTCTTTTCTTGCGAAAAGTTCTCTGTATCGCGAACTTTTCGCTATTTTTGCAGCAAAAATAAACGATTATGAAGATATTAAAGTTCAAATTGCTGAAAGATTTTGCAAGGAAACATCCTGATGCAGCAGATCCGCTCATGCGCTGGGCAGAGTTTGTTGAAAAGACAGAATGGAAAAGCCATGCAGAATTAAAGCAAGCATTTCCTTCGGCAGATTATGTCGGGAATGACAGATATGTCTTCAACATATCAGGCAATAAATTTAGGCTTGTAACTATCGTTGTGTTCTTTCAAGGATTTCTACATATTAGATTTGTTGGAACTCATGCTGAATATGACAAGATTAAGGATATCAAAAATATATAACTATGACTATTAAAGACGAAAAAACATATAATGAAATTGAAGAGCGAATGGAGGCTCTGCTTGCAAAGGGCACCCAATTGGGCGGCATGGACTTTCTCAGCGAAGTAGAAAAGGAAGAATTAAAGGTCCTCAGCGAAGCTGCTTACGATTGGGAATGCGAAGTTGATCCCCATCCATGGCGAGTTAAGCCTTCACTCATAGCTGCCATCAAAGTTGCTTTTCGCCAAAAAGGCTACAAGCAAAAGGAGGCTGCAAAAGCTATAGGCGTGTCAACAACCGCATTAAGTGATATTCTCCATGGACGTCGTGCAATTAATTTTGATGTTGCAAGAAACATATACCACAACCTCGGCGTTCCTGCCAATGTTGTATTGGGATAGTTTAATGGTGAATGTTGAGTGTTGAATGTTGAGTGTTGAGTGTTGAATGAAAGAAATATGACGACAAAGAAATAGGGCGCATCCGGATTGGATGCGCCCTAACTTGTTAAATAAATTCGGAGGGATTCTGCTCTTGAAAAGCCCTCTTAATGGAAGAGAATCAGGAAGCATCCAGGAGGTACTGGAGCTTCGTGGCATCAAAACACGGACAGGCTTTCTGAACGCCAGGCAAATCGCGATGCCCCAGGATGGTACGGATGCCCGGAAAACGATGGTGAAGATCCTGAATCAGATGCTTCATCGCCTCCTTCTGCTTAGGAGTGCGGGTGTCGCTGATGCAGCCCGATGGCGAAAGACCACCCTCGTAACAGATGCCTATGCTGTGCGCATTGTAACCGAGGGCATGAGAGCCCATACGCTCTACCGGGCGACAGGCATGAACCACTCCATCCAGCGTGATGTAGAAATGGTAGCCGATGTCAGTCCAGCCGTTGTTATGAACATGGTCGTAGCGCAGCATCTTCATCGTATAACGGTGATCGCAGCGGCTGCCGCTGCAATGCACCACTATCATATCGATGTCTCTCATAGGCATCACTCTAAAGTCCACCTGCCGAAACGCCCAACGCCCCGAGGAGAGCTGTCAGTACGGTTACTGCAAACTTGATAATCTCATTCCATTTCTGCTTGTTCTTTTCTGTCATAATCTATTCTGTTTTAAAAGGTTAATTATTCTAATCCGTCTCCTGTGTCACCATTGCCGGTACTGCCTGTGCCGCCAGTCTGCTCGCCAGAGGTGTTGCCGCCGCTGGTATTGTCTCCAGAAGAAGCATTGTCCTTGGCAGGCTTTTTCTTAGCCTCCTCGATGTCGAGGGTCTTGGCACCCTCCTTCTCCGCCTTGAGTGCAGCCTTCTGTACGGCACGAGATGCAACCTGCTCAAACTCCATACCTACGAAGATGTTGGCAAGATCGCTGCCCGGGATAAACTGGATGTTCACACCCTTGATGTTGATGTCGCTCTTGAATTCGGCTGCGGTTGCCGCACCCTCACTGGTAAGCTGGAGGCGGAACTTGCCCAACTCGCCGAAATCAATCTGGTTGCCACGCTGCAACTCGATGACCATGTTCTCCTGCATACTGACCAGAACGGCTGTTACATCCGCATAGGATACAGTGGTCTGCATAGAGATCAACTTCGCAAACTGCTTGAGCGAAATGGAGTCTTTCATCTGAGCACGGGCGTAGAAAAGAGGAACTCCTGCTTTGTCACCAAATTTTGACGCAAGCTTTACTAAACTGTAATTAATTGCCATAATACATAAAATTTTAAAATTGTGAATAATCATGTTGTGCACCGGTCTCTTCCCGAATGCTGATACAAAGATACAACATCGGCGGTGCCCCACTTGTCCACTTTGGTACGATAAGTACCAGTTGTGCTCTATTTGGCTCAATTATGTATACTTTTGCACGCAAGCGTATGCTGCAGAATATTCAAGTGGCTCAGTTAACTTACTCAAGTGGCTCAATCAGCTTACTCAAGTGGCTCAATCAGCTTACTCAAGTGGCTTTGTCAGATTACTCAAGTGGCTCAATCAGCGAGTCCAGCCGTCTGAGTAAGCGAATCCAGCCGTCTGCGTAACCCAGTTCAGCCATATCCTTAACCCGACGCAGCCACATCAGTTGGTAAACGGAAGAACATCGTTTGTTTACCTCATTTGGGTGGGCAATGACTACCAGAGAGAATTATCCTTTTTTGATGACTACCAGGGCCAATAATAGGTACCATCAGAGCCAATCATGTGCCTTCTGATATGCCCCAATGACTACCAGGGCGAATCTTAAAAATGTAAGATACCGAATATCAGGTAGTTAGGTACTGATTTTTCTTCCCTACATTATACCAAGTATATTATATATATACGTTTACATTTTTTACATTATACGTAATACGTGAGGAAAAAGATTTTTTTTTCAACAAATCAGCCATTAAAATGCATTTTTTCTCTTCAAAAATTTGCATAAGTCTGAAATTAATATTACTTTTGCAACATGAAAGCGCGGAGAATGCGATTCTCCTCCCGATGAAGGACACCGGGAAATGCTTTCGGTTAAGGATTAGAACATAGCTCATTGAGTAGGATTTTCTGCCCCGAAAGGTGAGTGAACAAACGGTAATCCTTACAGGGCATTCTATGCCTGATAAATTTGATTATGATTTATCGGCATGGATGCGAAGTAAGGAACGTTTGTAAGTAAGAATGAACGGCAGAAATCTACCCATGCGGATAGATCGTTTTATCTTATTTGTTTTCCTTACTCCAATTCCATGCCGGTTTTCAATAAACTATAACCAAGACTTGCCGCAATCGGTAGGCCACTAACGATTTTAACAGAAAACGGAAATGGAACAAGTTTATCAACAGCCTCCGGGCGGGCAGCAGTCCTTCCCTCAGACAAATCAACAAGAGAAACAACTGATAGCCATCCTTGGCGTACAGGGATTGTCTTACCAGAACTATTCTGTGCTAGAACTCAAAATCGTTCTGCAGATTATCAGGCATGCCCAGAAAGCCATCTTGGGCTATGTCATCCCTTATCAGGTAACTTCACAGACTTTTAATGGCTTCACCGCAGAACAGAGAGCTGCAGACCACACCGATGTCATCATGAAACTGTCGGAGTTTCCTTATGGTGCTCATCATTATCCGCAATTGCGCGATGCCATCAAGCGTATAGAATCCCAGCCCATCCTGCTGCCGTTTAAGCTGGAAAAACAGACATTATACCGGAAATTTGCATGCCTGTTTAAGAGTGAGATATACCAAGACCGGCACAAGAACTGGATGGTAAAATTCCGCTTCGACAACAACGTGATACGGTTTTTCTACAGTTTCGACAAGGGAGTCAGCCGTATCGACCTCAATGCCATCAACCAATGCCGCAGCGCATCGAGCATCAAGTTATATCTCATCATGAATTGCTGGGCTGCAAATGGATTCACCATCAGCAAAACGGCGCATTTCCAGCAACTGATGCATGGCAGGGAAGATTACTACAAGACCTGGTCGGAACTGGACAGAAAATGTCTGACTTTCGCCTGCAAAGACCTCAAGCGCCTTTACCGTAACCGCATCATCGACCAGTATCTTACCTATAAGCCTTTCTTTCTGGAAGAGGGTGAAAAAGTGAAGCATCACCTGCCCGAACACATCACCTTTACCCTGCACGACCGTCGCACTTCAGGCGAAACTGCAGAGGGTGGAGAAGTGAGCAGCGAACTGAGAGGACAGCGGAGCAAACTGAAACTCCGGCTGCAATGCAATTATGATGTGAGCGAGAAGAAGGCTGAGCAGCTGAGCGGCTATCTCAGGTTAGATATGATTGGCGACCTGGAGGACTTCTTCCAGCGAAAGGATTATTACATAGCCAACTGCAGGCGTTCGAACAAGAAGATGAACACGGGTGGCTATATGACCACAGCCATGGTAGGTTTCTTTAAGGATCATGGTGTAGAAGGATTGTAAAAAATATAAAGCTTATGAATTATCCCCAACGTATGTACAGCAAGACCGAGCTGGGTCTGCTCTACTTTCCCGACACAACCGACGGGGCGACAGCGCGCCGTCATATCATGGTATGGATCAAGCGTTGTGTGCCCCTCTGGAGCGAGCTGCAACGTTTAGGCTACCAGGAGCATAGCCAGTATTTCCCTCCCCGCCAGGTATCCACCATCTTCGAATATCTGGGCGAGCCGGGGGCATAAAGAGAATGTTGAAAAGGTAAAAGGGTAAAAAGGTAAAAAGGTAAAAAGAGCCTAGCGGAATGTAAGCTAGGGTGCTCTTTTTACCTTTTTTTAGGGGACCAGCGATGGAATCGCTGGGGACGGGGGCACGAAGGGGGTTAGGCTCTTTTTACCTTTTTACCCTTTTACCTTTTTACCCTTTAAAGATAGTTTATTTCAATAACTTTTTGTAGTCCTTGTCAAATCCTTGTGGATGACGTCCGATGAAAAGGACATTGAGTAAGCAGTTGGCAGCCAGTTCTACATCATTGAGATCAGCGCCTTTGCCCTTTTTGACTTCCTTTCCCA
>JAJWOH010000107.1:0-12501 GCA_021635485.1 Segatella copri
TGACACGCATCGACAAGACGTCTCTCTTGGCTATCAATCGAGTCAAGGAGTCTCCGTCCTGAACTATCTGAACGTTGGTGATGTTGATGCGATAAATCAAGTCTTCCAACTGGACGAGTGCTTCATCCAGTTCCTTGTACAGTTCCTCCACGTTATCGCAGGGTTCATCGCCCTCCTGTACCTTGGCGCTTTCCTTGATACGTTCTTTCAGTTGAGCCACTCTCTTCTGCAAGTCGGCTCTGATGCTCAATGCTTCTACTAACTTCATAATCTTCTATTTTTATATATGACGTTAAACTTCTTGTTTTATTTTATATGCTATTTCTTTCTTGTCGGATTCAGCGTATGTTTTCCTCCGAACTCTTTCACATCTTCCTCTACAAGTTTTTGGAACCACGATGGTTCATAATCGAGCGGTCCAATCTCAGCATCTCTCGTATCGCAAACTTCATTCTCATATTGCAAATGAACCTTTACCACGAAATCATCCATGCGAAGAATGTCGGGCAGGCTATAGTCTTGATGCGTATGCAGAGCATGCATGGCATAACAAACGCAAATATCAGCAAACTCGGGTTTATGAAGGCTACACTCATCCCAGGAATCTCCATCGTCCAACATGTTGTTTATCTGCTTATACCCATCCTCGGTAGCCCCATCAAATGTGCCAAAGACTCCATTCAAAATTGTATCCATCTTACAGCGTCCTGCACTCATCAGTTCATCTAACAGATGAATCATATATTGAAAATCAGATCCGTAATAATCATCGTTCTCCATCTTTACTACAGCATCGTCATCTCCATACTCGAAACGCAACACTCCTTCCACCTCATAACGATAGCGATCATCCACCTTATAAGGCGTATGAAACAAAGTGCGCCACATGTTTCTGCACTGAGCATAACATTCCTGAGTCAATTTGAAGAGTTTATCATTCTGATAGCGAAATCTCTCCACTTCGGCAGGAGTCGGATGAAGCATCATCTCATTCAATACAACATATCTTACTCCCATCAAGTCTTCGATGACATCATGCTCGCTTTCACTCATGCGACGTAGGAACCATGCCTTTGCAAAATCATAGTTCACGATTTTCTTCACACGTTGCTCCACATTTTGTAGCACCTCACGTTTCTCATCAACAGTAGCCACCTCTCGGATATATTCTAGAATCTCTGAATAAGCATCATCGTCGTCAAATCCCTTATTCTCAATTCTGTCCAAGCATTTTTTCCAATCACAATTTTCCTTCATCTTCACCTACTATTTCACCATTACTAACTTCTATTATCTTATCATCGCCGAAACTTCCGCCCCGTACCTTGTAAGGAGAGTTTCGCTTCAACGTCTTCTCCAAATACTCCAAGTCCTTGGGACGAAGGTGAGTGAGAGCGAAATCCACCTCATTCAGCTGCGACTGATTGCTCAAGGCGAGATGCTGAAGATTGTGACACATAAAGATGTCCAAGCGACGCAACTTGTCGTTCTTGCTCAAATTCAAAGACACCAAGTCCTTGGCACCCTCGATATGCAACTCCTCCAAGAGAGGATTGGCAGAGAAATCCAACTTCTCGTTTCTTATCTCGTGGAAGTCGATGAACTCCAGCAAAGGATTTTTGCTTACGTCGAGCTTTTCCTCGCCATACCCAGAATATCCCAAGATCCGCAAGTTAGGACATTCCGTAAGAATCACATCCAAGGTTTTCACCTCGAACATGCCACAGCCATTAAATCCGATAATGGCATCCTCCTCTTCCGAGCAGATGGTGATGGTATAGTAGATGCCCTTCTCCGGATAGGAATGTCCAGCCTCAACCCAAGCCAACTTCTCTGAACCCAGTTTCCCTTTACCTGTCACGACCTGTACCTTTCCATCGCCCCAAGCGATTCTTGCCTTGCTGTCTTTCTTCAACATCAAGTGCAAGCCTACGGTCTCCCCCATCGTCCAGTCCAAAGTCTGGATATTGATTGTAATCTGTGCCATAATTCCTTGTTTTATGTTTACAGCTGCAAAATTACAGGTCAGGTGTGTCAAATCGTGACACAAGCGAGAAAATTATCTCAAAAATCTTTGTATCACCTTGTTCCAATAGTCCCAGGAGTAGCCTACGGAAGGATGATTCACCGCCATCACTTTCACCTGCTTGCCATTACTCAGAAGATAAGCACCCATAGTAACAGGATAATCATCCACTACGATGTCGTCGCCATCCTGCCAGCGCACATTAGGAAGATTGTTCCAAAGTCGCTTACCCCATACGATGACATACTCAGGTTGGTACTTTTCGATGACCTCGAAGAAAGCCTTGCCAGCCTGGTGATATTGCTCGGCTGCGCCAGCCTCGCGAGGACCACCCATCGCCACTTGCAGATAGTTGAAGAAGATGACCGAGTTCCAGATCTTCAGCCTCATTGCTTGATTGGTCTCCTCACCCACTAACGAACGCTCAAACTTCAAGAAAGTCCGCATCCAATTTTGCCGTTCCTTGTTCTCATTGAGATAATCCCCAAGCACCTGCTTCGTAAAGTTCATACACTCCCGATGTAGCTGGCAGTCGCCACAATCCGTACAACTCTCATCACAATAATGACTCTCGCCCAATATCATGATTCGCTTGCCGAATATCCCTCCGTTGGCATAATCCTTGCCAACGAAGGGCTGAAAGAAAATGTTACTGCTCATATTTTAGAATAATGAAACAATATTCATCGTATTTATATTTATTTATTCTTTATCACTACCTGCAAATGCCAATGCATTCATATAAGAGAAGCAAGCATCAACGAGCCAACCGATGCACGAACCAACTGTAGCTATCCACCAGGCTATATTATACCCAGTAGTACAATTGGTAGCCTTGAAAAGGACATCGCCGTCAAAGAGATGCCTCACCAGATTAGGCAGGAAGAACAATCCATGAGCTAAACCAGCTTGCCATCCATACAATTCCGTACCATTGATGTTGACAAACAATACTGCAGCCACTATTGCAACTATCGGTCGCCAGGGCAAAAAGATGTAAGCCATAGCTAGATACCCAAAAATTCTATCCATATCTTCTTTTATATTTTATATGTCTAAACACTAACCAACCATAAAAGCCACACATTGCAGCCATAACATAGAATAAGAGGGAAACTAAGTCCGACCATTTACCTTCCACACCCATAACACAGAATCTATCTTCTATATGTTTGGGCACCATATCTAGTGCTCCTATAGACAAACCCAAGAAACACAAGGCTAAAACTACAGCCAACACCAATTTTATCTTTACATTCATACCCCTTAGAACAAATGAAAACGTTTATACTCTTTTCTCCAATCTTCAAACTCTTTATCAGTAGGCTTACCAAAAGCTGGATACATCTTATTATATTCAATCTCCGTATGAGTAGGTTTCTCATTAAGATAATCCTTCAAGGAATCCTTCTGCACCTGAAATCGACTTGATTCTACGAAGATTAAACTTTTGAGAATTCTCTTCTCACTTCTTTCTTCCATCCATTCTCTGCCATTAGCGAGAGAAGACATATACCAATATCTCGTCTCCGCCCAAGCACTCCTTGTAGGTTGTGCAGTACCATGAATGAAGTCACGATAAACGGGAAGCGAGAGACCAGTTAGCCAACAAACCAGGACCGAATCCCCCTTAGCTATTAGCGTCATGTCCGACAACATCTGTTGCATGGTCATCTTCTCCGACTTCCGCCAAAGCATCCTCCTATCCATATATTCATTCTTCTCTGCCTCCTTCTTCTTTTGCCAATAGCCATGAGGGGTCAAGAAGAACCAATAGCCAAATAACACTACCAGCACTGCAATCACTACCAATGCCAACCTACACACTCTTTTCTTGATATTCTTTTCCATAATTTCTATCTTTTATTTGTTATTACTCACAAAACACTTACATAACCATTATATTTTTTAAGCGTTCAACTAAAAAGTCCTCCTTTCAAAAGGTTCTTATGCTACCTTTTTCTGGTAACACGTTAATACATAATTAATCAAATCTGCATTCTTCAATTGTTTTTTACCAGCATCTCCACGTACATATAGTTCACAGCCATTAAAAAGAATAATGCCACCCTCCCATTTAGGGATAGAGATTCGGCAGAACAACTTACCTTCAACCGTTTTGTACCAAATCATTTTGATTTGAGATACAAACGAATAATTGTCTATCGCTTGGCTCAGCTGATTCATGAAGTCAGCCTGAAAATCTGCACGATTTTCAAAAGGTGCCTCATTCAATAGTTCATCTTCAACACCACGTATTGTACCATCATTCCCTACTCCAACATACACATCACCCATCTCATGACTATTGCCAAATGCTACAATCTCTTTAAATATCTGCTGATTTTGAAAACTTCGTTCACTACGAAGAGGATTGGCACTGTGCATAAATGAGCTTTTAAATTCACGATGAAGGTTTTCTTGCTTTCCTAAATCTACAGAATTTACCCCCAACAATGTTCCAAGGTATGCACTTTGCTCCTTTTCAGAGGACTTACTCTTCACATCCATAGCCTGAAGTATTGCATCTACAGTCAGTTCATTCTTCCTCAATTTATCCGCAAACATGTTCCACAACTCATCAAGGGATACCGATTGATATAATTGAGCATCTTCGTACAAGCTCTCTTTGTTCATCTTCTTCGCCTTAGCAGGAACCGATGGTTTTTGCAAAGGATTTGCTCTATGTTGATAGCATGTACTTGGATAGATTTTTCCATCCTCCATTTCACGTAATTTCAGAATCGTTCCTACAACTACATGTCCGTCAGAATCCATATACTCATTAGGCAATACCACAAAACTTGTGATACACCATTCTGGAACAATCCCCTCTTCACCATTATTCATATTTACATAACGCAAATATCTACCTGCTGGTAAATTCTTAACCTCAATCACTTTAGCTTCAAAGCTTCTTTTTGTTGTTGCCATAATAGTTTTAATTAAATTGTTTAAATAATCAGATTGCTTCCGAAAGGCTCTTGCTTTAGAAAGATTCTGCTTTTGCAAATAAAATCGTGAAAAGCGATTATCTTTCAACGAATATTTGTCCAAAGCTCGTAGTACAATCTGATTGGTTTGAATAATAATCTGATTCATAATCCATCATGATTTTACAAAGTAAACCTCAGGTTTATCTTGATGCTTCAGCCAAGACTTTCTACAGCTTGGCTGAAGCTTTTATGACACCTAATCATCTTCCATTCCATTGGGGAACATCATGTCAAGAGCATCTTGATTAGTATTCTCCGTCACTTCTTCCCAATCTTCTGGATTGTTCTCATAATCCTCGTACTCTTCTTCCGAAAGATCAAAAATTGTTCTGTCGTCACTCATGTTTTTAAAAAATTTAAACGTTTATACTAAAGTTTTTCCAGATCAGAGATTGCCTTTGCCTTAAGTTTCTTTGACCAAGGTCCTTTCTCGATTTTTGTCCTAATAGTTTCTTTGGTTTCACCATTCTTATAGAGTTTCTTAATTACTGCCTTAAACAAGGCATCAAAACCAAACTCTGTTAAAGCTGAAGTTACCGCACCAGCCAACAGCAAGAAGGCGATTCCACCAAGCATTCCCCCAGGACCAAGCAACGCCAACGCTGCTGTTATTGCTGCTGCACCACTCAATCCTGTCATAGAGATTGCTACCATTAACATTATACCAGGTACTCCAAGACCTGCAATTTTATTAACTATTCTATCCATTTTCTTATATTTTTATGGATTAATAAACTTTGGAAGCAAATTTGCATAAACGCAGGCAGGCTTCCTTACTACCTTTTGTTCCTTGCTGGTTGTGGAAAGACCTGGGGGAAACAAAAGGATAGCAGGAAGCCTAATATCTTTAGTATAGACTTACAAAACTAATCATCTTCAGTATCGCCCCTTATCAAACTTCCACATTCGCAAGGTGTGAAGAATCAACTTCATAATTGAAATGAGATTTGTTATGTCACCATAATTAATTCAAATTTAATAGTTCATTACTTGAAGTCATTCCAACTGCCTATAGGCTATCATAGAACCACTTCGTTAACTAACTCTGGTGCAAAAGTATAAAAAACAAATAAGCGTAGCAAATTCACTAGAATATTGCCACGCTCATTTTGTTACATTTTTTAACAACCAATTAATTATCAACTACTTACAACTTATTCTTTATTTATTTTTTTAAATTTTGCTTCAAAATCTGCCACTTTTGGAGTATTCATACACAATTTTATTAACTTGACTTTACTTTCTAATCCATTAGTCTTTAAATTCTCTTCAATTGTTATATCAGTATTGTTTGCTACAGATTTGAGATTAAACAATCTTTCTATATCCTTTACTCTAGTAGCTCTACCGTTTAGAATTTTACTATATATTTTATAACAAAATAACCTATAACAACTTCTCGGTCCGAATTCCGCCCTATATTTTATTTCCTTATTGACTTCTATTGAAAGTAAGCCACAGACACAGGCATTAGAGATAGCACTTGCTAATTTTTCAATAGTATCAACCTCCATATCTACTTTTTCTTTTATAAGCAGCTTGACTTGTTTCACAAGTGCCGACTTTTGAACTCCAGACAGACACATTGAATCTAGAGAAGTCTTGCAAAAACCTTTAGAACTCAACGGTACAGGTATAAGGGACTTCAAATGATTATTATATATACGTTGCCCTTTATCTTCAATTTGAACTTGACGATTAGCTTCTGAAACATTGAGCAATTTTATATAAAGGTATGCATCATTCCCTATTGTCTTTGATTTTATTGTATGAAGTCTGCCAGACTCCTTAAGAATTCCAAGATATCTATTATCATTTATTCGACTACTTTTCATTATTATCATAGAAAAACCATTCTTATTCAGTTTACCCTCAAAAAGGTGTTTGAAGAAAGCCTCGGAAACAGGATGTTCCTCATCTATATAAACGACAAAGCCTTTCGCCAGCACATTTTCATCGATAAAAGTTTTACTACGTAATCCATCAAAGGAAAGACCAGTAAACGCTAACAAGTCCTTCTCCTCATATTTCTTTAAGGAATAATGAGAACAATCTTGTGGATAAAGACCTACAAGAGGACGTACCTGCATATCACCATAAGGCTGTAACTGCACATTAGAATAAACAATATCATCTTTATAATGCAGGATGGTATAAGGTACATTCTCCAAGACCTGGTTAATACCTAACTGCTCTTGAATTCGACTAACCAAAAAACTCAAGACATCCGAATCCCAAGCAAAACACTCAACAAAATCCAGCATATTCTTCAAATCATCAGAAAGAACTGAAAGTTGAGTAAGTAAAGCCAAATCTTCTTCTGTCTTGAACATATTCCATCTAAGAAGCCTTAATACAACTTGCTCTGTCGAAAGCTCCCCTATACGTCCATACTTTTGTTCAAAAGTCTTAGTAAATTGAACTATAGCCGTATCTGTCTTCTGCAATTTCTTTTCATTATACACAAATCTGAACATACTCTTGGTCGGAACACCTAGATCATCAACCAACTGTAAGTTTCTTCCTGTAGGCATTTTTCCTTCCTGTATTTTCCTTAACAGAAGATTCTTTATATCTTTATGCCATACAATCACGAGCCTTGGTTTCAAGTCATACAAAACATCCAAAAATGCTTTAAAGTCATCATCTTCTTTTTTAGACAACGCCTCTTCAACTCCATACAAGCTAGTATGGGTAAGGCTCATCTTTGTAAAATGTTGAATGTAATTATAGAAAGCAAGATGGTTCCAATATTTTCTTTGCTCATCTGGTTCCATACAATCTTGTGTTCCCGTTATATAAAGCAAGAACTCCTTAAAACATTCATAGCCAGGGAAATGCTCTAAATAACAGTTAAAAGCTTCATAGGTAGTATACCGCAAATCATATTGTACAGTACCATCAACCTCACTCACAGCCCAGTCGCAATTTTTATCATATTTTTTACTATTGCAATTTACGACACAGTCCTCATAGTGTTCACAGCCTTCTTGTGGGCACCAGTGATTGATACCTACAACCAAAGTTCCCCCTTCTTTCCACTCCTCGGTTATTCTTGGATTGAAAAGATACTTCGGGGTCTTATGACCTTTACCCATACACTTCTTTAACATATCATTATAGGAGCTAGAAGACTGACTATCTATATACGTTCTATCCATTTATCAATTTCTCCTCTATTAGTTTTATCGTTGAATACCATTTCTGTATTGCCTGCATTTTACTCACATCATGAAGTGTAGGGGATTCTAATTTCATAATACGTGCATATTCGTACTTAAATAGAACCACAAACACTATCTTTTGATAAGCACATAATGAAGTATCTCGACGAGAAACAGAACCACGCATGATATAATTCTCGGCATAACAAGTCTTGCATATATTGATGAAAGGGCAATAAATACAACATTCTTCTTTATGCTCATTGTCTTCCCTCATCTCAATATGTTCTAGCTCACTTGACGTTTTTTCACCACAAACAGAAGGAAAGCACATATGGCACGGATAATACTTTCTTGTTTGAAAATCAAAAGCTCGACAATTACCTATGTTACATAGAGCCGTAAAACTTTCGTCAGCCAAAGTCCACGATATGTCATAACTAAAGAACTCGCAAGGTACTATAGTTGGATTATCCAAATAAAACTGAGCCAAATTCAACATTTGGTGATAAAACTCCTTTTCCAAATGGCATTTTTTCCAATCTGTCATTAAAGAAAAACGAGAATATATTTGATTGAACCCTTGCGAATGTAAGTACTTTACATTTTCTGCAACATATAACAACGTCGCTGGCGTGATAACCATATTAAGCCTAACGTCCTTCCATGTCTGAACAAAAAAATCCAAATCAATCTTATCAAAAGAATTAGAGCGATTTATATTATGAGATTTTCTGTTACCATCTAAGCTCAACTTCAAAGTTATCTTATCTCGATTCTCATACAACCATCTCTTTATTTCACCATGAATCAGCGTACCATTAGTTGTCACACTAAAATGATAATATTCGGGAAATTGTTTCTTCCAAAGTGTTTCACATAATTGTTTTATCTTAGGGAACACTAAAAAAGGTTCACCTCCATGAAGTTTTATCTTAGTTCCATGTTCAGTTTTCTCCATCAACATTTTTTCCAAGATAGAGACCGCTTCAGCTACATCAAATTCTATATCATTCTTATTCTTCTCAAAACAATACACACAATTAAGGTTACAACTAAAATTAGTTGAAACATATATTCTCCTACTATATTCTAATGACGTATTCATGATAGAGATTTTAGTTTTGCTAACATTTAGGTCCATAAAATCGTTCAACTTTATGGACCTACCATGTTATATTTCATTTAACCATACCATTGACCACAAGCCTTTATAATATTAGGCTTTGTATCATGTGGATTAACTCTTGTCTGGTTCTTCTCCAGCCACAACGTTACAGCATCTTGCTGAATCTCCATTTCGCTTTTCATCTTGCTATCGCAAGTGGAAAACATTTTTCTACTACTTTTATCAAACATAATATTTTAAACTTATTGAAACATTTTTTCATTCAAACGTATCATCATATCATAAAAATATTCTTTATTTCCTAGACTACATTTCCTATTGGCATTCTCCATCATTTTTAAATTACATTCTTTAAAGCCACCGAAATACTTGACTCGGCAGTCACCTCCACAAATATACTTAAGTTCACATTCTTTACAAGGCATCAAATTATTGACATTAGCTAATTCACGGGCTTTTTTTGCCAAAGTTAATATTGATGTAAAATCATCGCTCCGAACATTTCCTATAGATTTCATTTGTTGTAAAATTGGACACAATACGACATTACCATCAGCAGAAATTGCCAAATTTCCATAATCACAATTATCTTCCAATCCACCATTCTTATGGAAATTTATAAAAGGCTTATCCATAAAATCTCCATAAATACCATCATAAATTTCAGTTACAATAGCTTGATACTTTTTTTTCTGTTCATTAGTAACAACAATATTCCTCCCTTCCAAAATATCAAAGGTAAACTTTACTAGAAAATTTATATCTCCATATTTTTGATATAAGTTCTTAGCAAACTCAATATATTTAGGATAATCAACTTCCAAGTTCTTATCAAGATACGGAGTTACAGATATTTCTGTATATACATGATATTTCAAAAAAGACTCTACAGTTTGAAAGGCCTTAGAAAAATTACCTTTTCCTCGGACTTTCGAATTCGTCTCTTCCGAATATCCATCAATACTGATCTGAACACGCGAAAGCATTGGAGCAATTTTGCTTATAGTCTCTTCTGTCCAAAGTGTACCATTTGTTAGTATCTCATTTTTAATTCCTAAATTGTATGAATGCTCTATAATTTGCAACAAATCTTTCCTCAAAGCTATTTCACCACCAGAAAAAACAATAACCTTACCACCGGAATTATAAAACTTCTCTAAAACTGAATAAACCTCATCGGTAGAAAGTTCATTGTTTTTCTTAATACCAGCAAACATATAGCAATGAGGACAACGCATATTACATCCATTTGTTAGATAAAACTGCATTGTTCCTGTTTCATGCTTAAAATGTACTTTTTTATTTTCAAATTTTCTTGCGATAATTTGAGTAACTACAGCTTGAGCATTTTGATGAGAACCAGAAAAATGCTGTAAAGCTTCACCTAGCTGGTTATTATGCAAAAGATTAAGGAATGACAATTGTTCTTCATTTTGTAAAACTATCCAATTCGCAGTTTCTGGTGAAACCACTAATATCTTATTAGCATACCTGATATTTACCATTTTTGAAGGTAAAGCAAATATTTTGTCAAGAGGGATACTTTTTCTTACAACTGTTTTAACTTCTTGCTCCATAAGAATATAAGTTTTAAGATAGACGAGACAAGCTCGCCTATCTTTGTTTTTTTACAACTACTACATTTTTAAGCAGCAGCACTACCTTTTGAAATTGTTGCCCAATTGAAATAGCACCTAGCAAAACAACCCCATGCAACAATTTTCTGTTCTTTAGCCTGTGTGGCTTCTACATAATATTCAATATCCATAATTATAAAATTTAAAGATTATTTTTTGTTTTTACCTTTTAAAGCACTTGCAGCACCTGCAACAGCAACTATTGCGCCAGCTACAGCACCTACGAAATGTACACCCTCTTTGATGCCATTCCAAACTTCATTTTTTGTTTTCTTATCCATATCCAAAACTATTTTAAGTTATACATTTATTCTTCTTCACGCAATTTCTTTAATTCCTCAACCTGCTCACCAATACGTTTTTGCAAAGCAAACCATTCATCCTTACTATCCTCATGCTCACAATACTTGATTGCATTTGCTATACTACCTTTGGCAGTATAGAAATAATGAGATAGTTGGGACTCGGGAAGTTTTTTCAATTCATCCTTATGGATGGTCAAAGCATAGAAGAGAGCATTGTAGATGCTTGCAGCTTTTTTAAAGTAAGCATCATCTACGTCCAATTTCATTTCTCTTATAGAAATCATCCCAAAGAGCTTCTTCTAATCCTTCATTATCAAGAGTACCGAATGTCTTTTACTGCAACATAGCAACTGCTGCAGAATAGAGACCTTCCTCTTCAATATACTCATTTTCTTATTCGAGTACAGCTTGCGACTCCAACAAAGTTTCTTACTTGAAATACTCTACTCATAAGCATTCGTTTTTAAGTTCATTATATATGGCGGCCCCGGCTTTTCAGCCGAAACAGCTAGTTGTTTACTTCATTTTGCAAAGATTATGCAAACGAGCGCAATGAAAGCTTGCTTTCAAATTGCCGAGTGCAGCGAATCATTTACTTTCAAGGGGCAAAGATAAGGAAAATCTGCGAACCAAACAAGTCCATAATGGTTCATAAGTGAAAAAAGATGGTGCGAACCCCTACTTTCTTCACTTTCTTGTAAGTTAGGCTCTGGTAAACCCGTAGAAAAGAAAATGTGAAAGAGGAATCCACACCATATGATGGTGTAGACTCGCTCAAACAAATTCTCGTTCTTTCTACGTTTCAATTTACCAGATTTCAACCTACAGAACTGAATAGTTTGCTCGTGTCCACAAGATAATCTTGTTTCTCTGCATCATAGCGACTTCAAGCGAGAACTTTACCCTGCCCTGTCACTAATACAATGGCAAATTTAGTAAAAATCTGATGAACCACCAAACTTTTAACAAGAAATCTTATGAATTCCTCTTATATTTTATTTTCAGGGACTCCTAACCCCTCTTCTTTCTGCATTCATACCTTATTATATAGAGTTATTGTCAATTCTGCTGCAAAATTACAATCCGGTTGCGACAAAAACTGACATAGGGAGAAGAAAAATGAAGAGGGAAGATTAAATTGCAGATGAAATACATTCGGCAGAAAGTCCCATCGCCAGCAAACGTTGTTCTGTTTCTGTGTTGGCCTCATGTTTGCCTTCAACTCTGCCTTCTTCCATACTTCC
>JAJWOH010000108.1:0-12450 GCA_021635485.1 Segatella copri
GATGTGAAAAATAAGAGAGAGATTTAAAATAAGAATCCCAGTCGAGGTTTTATCCCTTGATTGGGATTTTTTTTTGCTTTATTCAAGTTTCGCAAGTGAACTCCACACGCCCTGAAAGGGCAGAAACTCCTAGCCCAGGGCAGCGCCCTGGGTATAATAGCAATCAGCAAGGCGCCCTGTAAGGGCAAAAGCTTTGTATATTGCCCAGTATTTTAAAGCTTTTGCCCTTACAGGGCGACAAGTTTGTTTCCGTAATTACCCAGGGCGCTGCCCTGGGCTAGGAGCTTTTGGGCCTTCAGCCCGATCTTGAACCACATGCGAAAGTTCTGTTACTTTACGATTTCTTTTCCTGCTGCCTGCCAGCCAATAAAGCCGGAATCGAGTTCTATTACCTGATAGCCGTTCTTTGTCAATATAGCTGCTGCATTTTTGCTTCGCTTGCCGCTTCGGCAGTTCACGGCGATAGTCTTGCTTTTGGGAAGAGTGGCAGCGGCCTTCAGCTCGAAGTCTGATTTCAGTACGTCAATGTTGATTGCCCCACGAATATGCCCATTGGCAAACTCCTCTGCGGTTCGTACGTCGAGACGGATTACTGCGGTGTCAGCGATGGCTTTCTCATAGTCATCTGCCGACAGACTCTTATAGCCCTTATTTTGCGCCTGACAAGAAGACAGGCTTGATAGCATGGTTAAAATGCTCATGATAAATATTTTCTTCATTTTCTAATCTTTTAATAATTATGCGCCTTTAATCTAGGAGGATAAGCCATGCTCACCCCCCTATATTCTTGCAATATATCTGCAAAAATACAAAAAATATTCAGAAAGTTGATGATATGGATGGATTTTGTTGGCAGGGCGAACTCGATTTAACCTTATTTTATAAGATAGAGGGATGTTGAGGGATATTTTTGAACCCCGAAATCCTTAATGACCTTAATGACCGTGACCTTAATGACCGGATAACGGAAATGAAAAATGAAAATGACCCGAAATGACTTTGACCCTTCATGACCTTTTTACGAAAATGAGTGAAAGGGGGCAATGCTACAATATAATCATAGAAAAAATGAGGGATAATTTGCAAAATTCTTCATAATCATTCGTGATTCTAATATAATTTACCTATCTTTGTGCCTTAAAAAATAGAAGTTGCAAAATGGAAAAGTATGTGTTAGAATTACAGGCTGTACTAGACAAATATAGAAGTCTTGGTATTTCGCAGCAGATAGATTACGATAAGTTCTATCTGTATTCCATCATTACACACTCTACTGCCATAGAAGGTTCTACTGTGACGGAAATAGAGAATCAATTGCTCTTTGATGAAGGTATTTCTGCTAAAGGTAAACCCTTGGTAGAGCAGTTGATGAATCTTGATTTGAAGCATGCCTATGAGCAATCCATTCGATGGGCTTAGATAGAACAGTATGAAAAATCCATGGGTGATGATGTCGTGATAAATGTCGAGAAAAGCTTTAAAAATGTCGGGAAAGAAAAACTGATTGAACTTTCTGAACGTCAGCAGAATATCATTTCTGTTGTTAAATGTCATCCGGCAATAACGATTCCGGAATTGGCGAAGAGAATGTCGGGAAAGAGAACTGTAACGACACGTACTATTGAAAGAGATATTGCTGCTCTGCAAGCCATGGGAATCTTGAAACGTGAAGGCGGTAGAAAAAGTGGTAAATGGATAGTTGTAAACATCTGACTACCCGAAATCCTTAATGACCTTAATGACCGTGACCTTCATGACCGGGGAAATGATGGTTAGTAAAAAAAATAAATTAGTTAGTGCAGAAAAGCTGCACTAACTAATTTCTACCAAATTCTTAACTATTTTCTAACCATAATCTCATTTCTTCCTAACCCCGATGTTTATCTTCTGCCGCATAGGCATAAGAAGCGGAATCATCCTCAGGCAGTTTATATGGAATAACCCCATCTGCTCCATCCACATCCTGACCATTGCTTTCAAGCTCCGTGATGCAGGAACCTGTAGCAAAGAAATACATGGTGATGATGATGCTGATGGCTGCATCAATCTCCTGCTCTGAAGCCGTTGGAGAAATGTGAGCCTCCTTGTTGCGCCATTCCTTGATAATCAGCAGATATTGGTAGAGGGTCTGATACTCCGACTTCTCATTATATTTCAGCTGCCACAATGGGCGTATTGCATAAATCACATCCTTCCATGTCACAGGGTCGCCTTCAAAGCGTGGAGCCACCTCCTTGTTCTCCATCAGATAATAGAGCTTCTTGAGATAAGCTTCAAACTTGGTAACTAACAGGTTGAATGCCACATGTTTATCTACTATCGTGGCCTGCTTGCCATAGAGGTTGGCGAAGGCTCTGTTGATAAACAGACCTACGCCGTCGAGTGAGGCAAGTGTCTTGGTGCCCAGCACGTAGAACACGCTGTTGAGCACTTCTTCCTGAGGACGCATCTGTTCTGCCACACCCGATAGGGTGGAGTGGAGAATATTGCGGATGCTGATTCTTATATGGTCGATGTTCGGCTCTGTAGTTTCCTCTATAGCTTCCCCGACTGTATTCTCGTCAGCAGAATTTCCTTCCCCTGCATCAAGCGTTGTTTCCTCGGTGGTTGGTGGGGTTGCACCATTCTCCATCGTAACGTCGTCGTGGAGCCACGCCAGCAGGATGCGCTCGCGAGCTGCAGGGTCCAGAATGAACTTGCGCAATATCCGGTCGGCCTTTGGCATTACCAGGAACGGAGGACAGGCTGAGCCGGTGATGCGCACCAGAAATTCACGGGTCTTCTGCAGGTCGAGCGTGAGCTTCAGATTCTCAAACCGGTTGAACTCGTTTAGATTCTGTTCGTTCACGTTGCTGCTCATGATGTTGATGAGCTGGCTCTCGTTTACTCCGGTGGCTTCGCCCAGATTCATGATCTGCTTCTTCAGCTCGCTTATCTGATATTCGGCAATATAGTCGTTGATGGTCTTTCCCGGTTCCAGATGCAGGTCGCCGCTCTGTATGTCGTGCAGGATGATGAGCGCCGTGCGCTGGTCTTTCTGCGAGAGCGTGGCAAAGGTCTTGCACAGTTCCTCGAATGCCTCCTTGGTCATTTCGCTTCCCGGACCTTCCGTATAGAGGTTCTTGATGAACTTCTGGAATTTCGAGTCGATGTAGTCAGCATTGATGGTTCCCGTGCCCGTCTCCGTGATGTAGGTGTCAATGGTGTATTCCCACGCTTCCTTTGGGTCGCCACCTTCGCCACCTCCTTCAAAGAGCTCACGATAGCGCTGCAGCAGAATCTGATAAGTCTGCTCGTCCAGTTCCATCTTCACCTTTGTATAGGTGTTGCCGTGCTGGAATTCATATTCGCTCTTTTCCCATACGAAGCCCTGCAGCTTGGCAGCCTCCAGCAGATGGGTCATCTCGCTGAAGCATTTGGCAAACATATTCCTGGATTCACGGCCGTCGGGCAGCTTTTCGAAGTGCATGATCTTGTGCGAATGGAAGATGTCGCGGATGGTGAGGAAGCGCTGGTTGATGTTGGAAAGATTCTTCTCCAGCTTATCCACAAACACGCCCAGCGGACGGTCCACATACACCTCCAGCGCATCGTTGATGTTCTGCTCCATGGTGTAGGGCTTGGTGTAGTACTTGATGGTGCCGAATGGCTTGTCGGGACCAAACAGGCGGTTGGTGCGTGAGAATGCCTGGATAATGTCCACATACTTCATCACCTTATCTACATAGAGCGTGTTGATCCATTTCGAGTCGTAGCCCGTAAGCATCTGGGTCACCACTATCAGCAGGTCTATCTGCTGGCTGTGGTCGTTTTCTATACCGATGTACGGCTTCTTGTGGGCAAGTCGCTTCGCCACGTCCTTCTTGTACTTGGCGTAGTTGGCAAGCTGATAGTTCGTGCCATACTTGGCATTATAGTCGGTAAGCATCTCCTTGATTGCATCCTCGCGCACAATGCCGCCGTCGCTGTTGTCGATGTTGCTGTCGAAAACAGCCACTACGTTCACCGACGGATGATACTTTCTGAACAGCCTGTAGTAGGCGATGGCTTCCGGAATGTTCTTGGTGGCGAGCATGGCGTGGAACTTGCCGTTCTTGCTCAGTTTCTCGCGGCTCTTCATGATGTCGTTGGCCACGGCTATGTGGTGCTTGTCGCACTCGTAGATGTCTCTCGGCAGATAAGCCTCAATGCCCTTCACCGGCTTGCCGTTCTCGGTGTAGGTTTCCTGCATCTTGAGCTGGTTGACAAAGCGGTCGTAGATTTTCCCGAACTCCTCGTTCTCGCTGATGAGCTTCAGATATTCTTCCGTGGTTTTGGGAGTTGTGGGATTGAAGGGATTCTCTTCCTTCAGCCTGAGGTCTATCTGATGGAACGCCACCAGCTCGCGCAGTTCGTCATCGTCGTAGGTCTTCACCATGTAGGGGTCGAAGCCGAGCACATTGCCGTCGGGAATTCCGCTGGCGATGGTGTATTTGTGGAGCATGTCGCCGAAGAGGGTCTCCGTGGTGATTTCATGCTTGGCATTTTCCTCAAACACCGGTGTGCCTGTAAAGCCGAAGAGCAGAGCCCTCGGGAAGGTGTGCTTGATGCTGACGAGCATGTCGCCGAACACGCTGCGGTGGCACTCGTCGATGATGAATACGAGGCGCTTCTGGCCTATGCTGTTGATCAGTTCCTGGGTGATGGTTCCGCCGCCCGAGATGGAGGCTCCCTCTTTCAGGTTGCTCATCTTCTGGATGGAGGTTACGATGAGGCGGTCGTCGTTGTCGGTGCTCTTCAGTTTGGCGAGCAGCACAGAGGAATCTACGGTGTCCTGAATCTCGTCGCCCTCGCCGGCAAAGCCGCGGTATTCGTCGAGTGACTGCAGGGCGAGTTCTATGCGGTCGAGTAGGAACACCACCTTGTCTGCATCTCCGCTTTCTGCTATCAGCTGCGCACTCTTGAAGGATGACATGGTCTTGCCCGAACCCGTAGTGTGCCAGATGAATCCGCCCCGGTGCAGATGGTCGTCCCAGTTGGTTTTCTTCACCACGTCGCTTATCTTGCTCACGGCAAAATACTGGTAGCTGCGCAGCACCTTCAGGGTCTTGTCCTTGTCGTCGGCAATGGTGTAGAATCCCACCATCTGATGGGCCATAGGGATGGAGAGCAGATTGGTTGCCACCTGCTTCCAGTCGCTCATGATGGTATTGTTGAAGTCTTCCCAATGGAAGTAGAACTGCTTCTGGAATCGGTCTTCCGTGCCTGGGTTGGCAAAGTAGAGGGTTTCTTCGGGCGTCATCGCCACATAGATCTGCACCATCGAGAAGATGCCGTTCTGGAAGATTCCCTCGTGCACGTATCTCTTGATCTGATAGCAAGCCTGACTTACGTCTATCTTGCTTCGCTTCAGTTCGATATGGATTACGGGCATTCCGTTGATCAGGAGCATCATGTCTCCCCGTCGGTCGCCCAGCATAGAGTCGGCAGTCTTGAATTTAGGCTGTCTTGCTATCTGGTAGCGGCTTTGTCCGGAAGAGATTTCCATGGGGTCGAAAATCTTCAGATACACATCCTTGCCGAAGTTGTTGGTGTCGGCTTCATTGTCGCGCTTGATGCAAACCTGCTTGCCATTGATGAATCGGTTCATCTCGTAGGGAGAACTTTTCATGTTCACCTGGTCCATTACCTGCTTCATTTCCGAGGCGGTAAGTGGGTAGTTGCCCAGCTTGTCTATCTCCCGGTTGTTGTCGTAGATGATGTCAGCCCAGTTCTGCACCAGTTGCTCTTCGGTAGGGTTTTTGATCACCTCGTTCCAGCCGTGGTCGAGGAGGTGCTGGGTCAACGCCTCTTCAAAGGCGAGTTCCTTGATGAACCCTTGTATATTGTCTGCCATAATTTCTAATGTTTTAAATGATTTTATACGAACATTTTGTCAAGACACGCAGACTTGATCTGCTTCAGCTTCTCCAGGCGCTGAGACTGGAGGGAGATTTGGCGGTCGAGAGAGGTGAAGTAATTACCAATACATTTTTGTTCCTCAATAGATGGAACAAGCACTATTGTTTGAGACAGCGTTTTTTTAGAAATGCTTGATATCTTGCTTCCTTGGATTAGCGGCAAAAGTTGATTATGATATGATTCTGAATTAATGTAATGACCAAGATAGCCTTGCGCAAAGCGATTTAATGGTCTGCATGGTATGGTATGAAGACCAGAAACAACTCTTTTATTACATATATTCACAATCTCTGAACATTTTCCAACAGTATTGTCCTCCGCAGCATCTGCTATGATAATATCGCCATTTTGCAGGTGGCAAGAATTGTATAGGGTATTTCCTATTTTATTGTCTGCTATGAACGTAAGTTCTTCGTTTTGAATATTTAGTAAGTCACCATATTTGATTAATACATCACCATAGTGAACATTTACGATATCCCCTTCATTGGATAATTCTGCACGGGAAAGAGAATTGTTTTTGAGAAACTCAAATGTTTCAGAAAACATCACTTTCTTCCATTCCCCCTCAAACCCCTTGAATCTTATTTTAGGCACAGTTTCCCCTTCCTGCGGGAACATAGCCTGCAGGCTTGCCGCCTTCATCTGCTTTAATGAGGCAAGACGAGAGGTGGAGGCGGAAATCTGAGAGTCGAGAGAGGTGAAGTATTTACCTATTACTTGCTGCTCATCTTTATCAAGTGGAATGCTTTGCGTAATAGAGTCGATGTCTTTTGAAGATGCATTTGGTTGAGCACTTGACGTTAGAAGACAACTCAAATCAGCTCGAAATTTGTGAGATTTAACTATTGTTGTAAGGAAATCATAGATAACTCTATCTGTCTTTGTGAATTTTCCTACACGTTGGTTCTGATAAAGAAATCCTTGCGTATGTACAATAGCAACCTTTCCTGTAGTTGCCCCGGACATTGCAATTACAGCATCACCATCATAAAGTCGAAAATCTGCATCACCATCAAATGTGGCGTATTTTGCAAAAACTCCTCCTACAATACCTGTTTCTAGGATATTGGATATTCTTACAATTGGGATTCCAACAGAAGAAAAGTGGTTACTTTGGAATGCATAGCCTCCTGATAAAGGAGCTATTTCTCCAATCGTAGAAGCCTTCCATTCCCCCTCAAACCCTTTAAATCTTATTTTTGGTTCCATCATATTATTCAATCTTCTTGTTCATAATAATAAGAATAGTCGATACCTTTCATAAAGGTCTCTCTATCGTTTATTTCTTTTTAGGCTTAACCTCCCAATGACCGCCATTGTCTGCACCTATTCGCTCTATCATTCCTGCTTTCTTGAGGTTGGCCAATTGCTTTTTTATTCCATCTTCGGTAATGCCAATAATTTTAGCCAACTCTTTTCTGCTAGTTTGAGGATATTCTCTCAGAATATTAAGAATCTGCTCCTGGGTACTACCACCAGTTTTCTGGGTACTAGTCTGGGTACTGCCAACAACTTTCTGAGTACAGGTCTGGGTACTATTATTGGTTTTGGGGGTACTAGTCTGGGTACTGTCACCAGTTTTCTGGGTACTTATCTGATGTTCTTTTCTCCAGACTATTACCTTAAACTCTTTACCACTAACGTCATTAACAATCTCGATTTCTGGATACTCTGCCAATATACGCACGATTCCCGAACCTATACCTCTATAATGCAAGGCATTAGTGGCAAAGGTTGCCATATAAGGATTGCGCTGGAAAGT
This sequence comes from Segatella copri, assembly GCA_021635485.1. Taxonomy (GTDB): domain Bacteria; phylum Bacteroidota; class Bacteroidia; order Bacteroidales; family Bacteroidaceae; genus Prevotella; species Prevotella copri_P. The sequence goes on from JAJWOH010000108.1 coordinate 7,706, forward strand.
TTTCCCGCTGCGAATATCATCTTCGGTCAGTCCACCAGCCAATGCTCCAGGGCTGATAATCTCAACTCTGTTGTCGAAAATAAATATTCTTATGGGTGCAGAACGGAGCAGGTCTCTATGTACCAGTGCGTTCTGCAATACTTCTTCCAGTACTTCCTCTGCGATTTCCAATTTGCCGAGCGAGTTGAACGAAGCTCCCTTTTCTTGTATATTATGCAAATTCGACTTCATGAACGACATGCTCTTTTCATATATCTGTGGCATGTTGCCTACAATCTCCTTGGTGTCACGATATTGTGTTCCGGCAAGTTCATTGCCAAAGAATGATACGGCTTTCACCATAAATGTAGGGCAGTAGTATTCCGGATGTTTACCGAAAAAGAGGTAGCCTGCAAGCGTTGGGATTCCATTATGATTGAGCACATGAATATTCTTTAGCAACTGTTCTGCTTTGTCGGCAAGGATGTCGAGATCAAGAGAATATACTTTCTTAAGATAATCGTTCAAGGCATAGCGATCGAGGTCTCCGAAGTTTGTATCTGTCACTCCTGCTGCATCTGCCTGATAGCTGCCTGAGTCTTGAAACAGAGTCAATATCTCAGAGTTTTCAGTTATTCGTCTTTTGTCAGCTCCCTGCTTTACCCATATTTCTCCATTCAAGCCTTTGTAAGGCTTGTTCTTACCTTGTGCCACAGTACATACTAAGAAATGCTTACCTTCGGCGCGTACCACATCGGTGGTGATGTAAATGGTAGGGCGTACATGTTCGTTGGCTGCATTTCCCAGTTCACGGCTGATGGTTTGTATATCATCGTAAGACAAGCCTAGCAGTTCGCCAGTCTTGTCTTTAATGCCAAAGAATATCTGTCCGCCAAGGGTGTTGGCAAATGCAATCATCTCCTTGGCGATTTCTTTCTGCCCAGTAAACTGCTCTTTAAACTGAATTGTGGTGGTTTCACCACAACGGGCAATATCTTTTAATTCTTCTTGTGTCATTTTGTTTCGTTTTACTCCTTAACCAACTCTTTCAGTCCCTTGATGGCAAATTCATCGCCCGTGAGCTGATCTACCAACTCAGCCAATTCGCCTGTAGCCACAGCCATGTCGTTGTTGATCTGCTTGTAGCTTACGGCGTATTTCTCGCTGAGGGCAAGGGCGGCTGATTCCAGGTCGGCAAGCACTGAGCGCAGAGTACTGTCGATGCCTTCGCAGATAGGGTCAATCCACTTCATGTGAAGCAGCTGGGCAACTTCCTCGTCCGTAAGATTCCGGATAGCCTCGATGGTCTTTTCTTCCAAAGCCAGTTTGTCGGCCTTACTCTGCTTTTCGGCCTTCGACTGCTCATTCCACAGTGCCACCATCTGTTTCAGCTTATCCTTCGTTTCAGGCTCTACATCTGCCTTTGGCTTGGCGTCGGCTGTAATCTTCTTCTTGTCGAGAGCATTGTCCTTCTCGCTGTCGCAATAAGCCTCCATTTCTTCCTCGGTGAAACTGTCGCGCAACTCATCGAGTTCTCCATTGATGGCTTCCACTCTCGACTGTAGATTGGCGATGGCTTGCAGTTCTGTCTGGAACTTCATCTGCTGCACCAGGCTGAAAGGAATGATGCGCCCCTTCAGTCCATCAGGCACTTCCACCTCCTCATCGTTCTTCTTTTTCACCAATTTATATACGGTTTCCACCTCGCGCACAGCACGGATGCCTTCTTCCTGAATGGTCTCGATGTCGATGATGATAGACTGCCAGTGGTCTGCCAAAGCCTGATAAACGGCGTAGCGGTCGATGAGCGGAACAGGGTTGAGGCGGCGGAACATATCGGTAGAAATCTCGTCCTGAGCCTGCAGTTCACGCACTTCCTTCACATGGTCTATCAGCTGCTGATGGAGCCTGTCGGCGAATCCGCCGAATGCCTGGGCAAACTGCACCTTGAAGTTTCTTACATCCTCATTCTGCTCAATGGCAGTCTTCACATCCTCCACCTTCAGGGCAGAATAAGGCTTGTCAGCTTCGGGCTGGAACAGAGCGCTGCGCAGCGAAGGCAGCGTGTCCCAATACTTCTGCATCGCATCGATTTCGGCATTCGGAATACCGCCAAACATGGTGGCATAGATGTCGAAAGGCTGGGCAGCCTCGCTCGAATCCACGTAGCGTGGAATGTTGAGATTATAGCCGTTCTCTCTTATCTCCTCACGGCTCACCTTGCGGGAGAAGCCAGGAATATTCTTGCGGTCGCGCACGGTGTCGGCTATCTTCTTGATGTCGCAGGCGCGGAGTTTGTTCTGCTTGCCGTCCTTGACGAATCCCTTGCTTGCGTCGATGATGAGCACATCGTCATTATCTCGATGCTGCTTGAGCACCATCACGAGGGTAGGAATGCCTGTGCCGAAGAAGATGTTGGCTGGCAGACCGATGATGGCGTCGATGTTGTTCTTCTCGATGAGGCGGGTGCGGATCTGCTCTTCCTCGCCGCCACGGAACAATACGCCGTGGGGCAGCACGATGGTGAGGATGCCGTCTGGCTTGAGGTGGTGGAGCTCGTGGAGCAGGAAGGCATAGTCGGCCTTCGACTTAGGCGCCACGCCATAGTCCTTGAAGCGGGCGTCGGTCTCGCGGTCTTTCGGGTCCCAGTGCTGGGAGTAGGGTGGGTTGCTCACCACAGCATCCACGTAGAGCGGCTGACCAATCTCGCTGCCGGAGTTGATGATAGGCCAGTCTTCAGCGAGCGAATCGGCGCAGCGGGTGTTGATGTTGCCCGGCTGGATTCCACGCATCACGAGGTTCATGCGGGTGAGGTTGTAGGTGTTCTCTATCAGCTCCTGCGCATAGTATTTCACCCGGTTCTTGTCGGCAATATGGCGACCTACAGACTTACCGATGGTGATGAGCAGCGAACCCGAACCTGATGTAGGGTCGTAGATTTCTATCTGATGCTTGTCCTTATGATGCTCGGCCACGATTTCCGACATGAGGATGGCCACCTCGTGAGGTGTATAGAATTCGCCAGCCTTCTTGCCGGCATTGGCAGCAAAATTGCCAATCAGATATTCGTATACATAGCCCAGCACGTCATAGTCTTGCGAACCGTCGGTAGGAATATCCCTGATCAGCTTGATGAGGTCTTTCAGGGCGCGGGTCTGGCTTGCAGGGTTTTCGCCCAGCTTGCTCAATCCTGCCTGCAGACCCTTGAAGATGCCGTTATACACGGCCTTGTAGTTGGGACTGATCAGACGGTCGAAAGAGTTCAGCGCCACCGACATATCGGCAACGGTAAAGGTGCTGTTGGGCTGCAGCCATGTGGAGAAGAGGTTCTTGTACTCGATGAAGTAGCCTATGTTGTTCTTGCAGTAGTCAATGATGACTTTTGAGTTCTCGTCGTCATAGTTCTCAACAAGACTCTCCAGTGCAGCTTGTTTCTCCTCCTCAGAAGCCCCCTTCATATCCTTCAGGATATAGTTCACCTCATTATCTGACAGGAACTTATAGAAGATGAGTCCGAGGATATAGTCTTTATATTCGTTAGCATCAATCTTTGAGCGCATCTTGTTTGCCGATGCCCATATCTTGTTTGCGAGTTGTTGTTTGTTCATCTTTATATATATATTGATTCTATTATAATATGCAAAAATAAGATTTTTTCTTGGAAAAACAAACATTTTTCATAAAAATAACACACAAAAAATTAAATAAAAGATGTTTTCAGCAAGTTGGGCGCCTTGAACCGATTAAAATCCTTAATGACCTTAATGACCTTGACCTTAATGACCGGATTTCTTGGCAGAAACGAAAAAGACCGCTCTCCTCAAGAATATCTCTGAGGTGAGCGGTCGTTTTATTTTATGGTTGAGTCTCCTTATTATAATAAAGTAGGCTCAGCGTTCTTTATCCCATGCAGCTCGTTACTCCGAGCGTAGTAGCTATAGCGGTCAGTATGCTGATGGCTATCTGAAGAATTGTTTTCCAAGAGTCCTTTTTCATTTCGTTTGATTTTTAATGTTAAATGTTAAGTGTTAAATGTTAACTTTGTGGGGGCGGATAGGCTGGGCTAGGGGCTAGCAACCTAGCCAGTCTATCCTTGGGCTATTCAAGGCCGTCACCAGTATCGTCCTTGCCGGTAGTGCCGCCGCCTGATTCAGAGCCTTGCCCGTCGCTGCCGGTCTGACCGGTGTTTGAACCGCCTGGGGTAGAACCGCCTGGCGTATTATCCGGAGTGGTTGGCGCGTTGAGGTCAACGTTGGTCTTACCCTCCTTAATCGCCTTGATAACGGCTGCCTGAGCACTGCGGCTGGCTACGAGGTTGAACTCGGCGTCATCGCGAAGGTTCTTAAACTCCTGACCTGGCTCCCACTGAACCTTCACGCCGGTGATGTTCTGTGCGGTGAACTTGTCGGCATCCTCGGCACCCTTTGAGGTGAGAAGGAGAGAGAAATCACCGAGGTCGCCCAGACGAATCTTCTTGCCCTCAAGCAACATCTCACGCATGCAGTCTACGGCGATGTAGAGGATGGCGCTGATGTCGGCTCTCGAATAAACACTACCATGAGAGGTGATGTGCTTGGCAAACTTCTCGATGGTCATGATGTCGGTGTACTGTGAGATGGCGAAAGCATTCTGCTTCTCAGTCTTCACGAGTTCCAGGTCCTTCTGGTCAGGATTCTTACCCTCCTTCTTTGCCTGGTTGATGCGTGACTTCGCCTGGTTGATTTCCAGAAGATTTGCGTTCACGCTACGCATTACGATGCTGTAAT
>JAJWOH010000007.1:0-58972 GCA_021635485.1 Segatella copri
AATTGGTACAGAATAAGGGATATGTCAATATTTTGAAGTAAAGAAACTTGAATAGAGAATATGAAAAGAAAAAGCTCGCCAGGACATTGAAGTTTATGGCGAGCTTTTCTCGTTTTATTTACCGAATCTGGATGTATCTACTTCTTCGTGCTGCTTGGCCTTGTAGCCGCCGAAACGATAGGTGAGGGAGAGGCCGATGATTCTGCCAAAGTACATTTTGTTGATGACGTGCTGACCTCGATAGGTATCATGCAGATGGTTGTCGCCCGTCTCGAAGATGTCGTTGCAGTAGGCTTTCAGCTGGAGCTTGTCGTCTTTGAGAGGCTTCCAGGTGAGGGCTGCGTTGAGATAGCCTGAGGCTGGGATGTCGATGATTCCCTGGATGGCGTCGGTATGAACGGAAGCATCGAGGTTGAGAAGCACATGCTTGCCAAAGAGAAAAGTGCCGTTCCACTGGGCTTGACAGAACCATTTGCTGCGGTCGAATGGGAGATCATAGAAATGGGAATTCTTGTCGTTCTGATAAACGCCAGTGAAGGTAAGGCGATTCTGCCACCAGTTGCCTATGTTGATTGGGGCTGTAAGCATCAAACCTACCTGGTTTACATGGTCGAAGTTGACATGTTTGTATTCCATTTTCTTCTTCGTGTCGCTCTGGTAAGGAAGCTGACGGAATTCATCTTTTGAGTTGTTGAAGAAGAGACTTGCCACATATCTGTTGTGCAGAATGTAGGTAAGCGAGAGGCTGAGGTCTCGTGAAGGCTTCAACGTCGGGTTTCCTACAATCTTGCCATATCCGCCCGCATTATAGGTGGTGAAGTTCTTCACCGACCAATAGGTAGGGTAGTCTCTGTCGCAATCCAGGTCGAATTGGATGACGTGTCCTGCCTTAGGAAGATAGGTGATGGAAAGTGTAGGGAAGAGATTCCACTCATTCCAGATTGGGGTGTGGTAATATTCTTCCATGAGCGATGCTTCCATCGTGAGTTTTTGTCCGAATGACTTGCTGGCTCCGATGTAGAAACTCATTTGGTCTTCGGTTTGAATGGTGTTGTCATCAGAAGACTTGTTGTTGTTCTCCTGCGAACTCTTGTCTCTTGATGTGGTGTAATTGATGCCGTAGTTCAAGCCCCAGTCTTTTCCTAAGTCGTGCTCCTGCTTGAGGTAAGCGTGCCATTTGTCGATTCGCTGCTGGCTTGTGATGTCGTAAATCTCATCGTAGAGACTGCTTTTCAGCCATTGTTCATCCGGTGAATTATAATAGGTGTATTCTGCTCCTGCCGAGAAACCGAATGGGGTAGAGTAATCCATGCGGAAATTGTGAAACTGACTCTTGGCATGGATTCTGAGAAGGGATGTGAAATCGCCATCATCCTCTGAAGTTCCTCTCGTGTTATTGAGTTGTGAGGTGTAGGCAAAGGTGAGCTGATGATTCTTCGCCAGATGATAGTTGATTCCCAGTCGGATGTTATGGTTGAGATGGCGTTTGTTGTTGTCGCTATGTGTAGAGAAGGCATAGGAAGTGCCATCAGTCAAGGTGTGGGCAAACTCATTTTCATAATAATAATATCTCTTGCCATGACCGAAGGAATAGAGCATGTCTATTTCCCATTTCTTGTTGGTGAAGAGCAGGGAGGCGCGCTCTGTGTAACTGTTGCGGTTCTGGTGGGTGTAGCCGCCGAAGAGCTCGCCTTGCAGGGAGTGAAAGCCTGTGTTGTGCTTCAGTAGGAGATTGATGACCTGTCCCTTTACCTGATAGCGGGCTGGGGCAGAATAGATGACTTCGGCGTTGGCGATGCGGCTGGTAGGAATCGTTTTCAGAAGCGAATAGAGCTGCTCGCTCGTCATGGTGGAAGTTTTGCCGTCTATCATCACGGTTACGGATTGGGCGTTGAGGGTCAAGGCGTCATCTTGTTCGCTCACGCCAGGCAGTTGCTTGATGGCTTCATAGGCATTATCCACCGGATGGTTTTTGATGAGTTGAGGCAGGTCATAGGTCAATGCCGCTCCTTTCACCTTTACGATAGGTCGGTTGCCTTTTACCATCACATCGGGGAGGGAATGGATGATGCTATCCATTCTCAGGGAATCATTTCTGTTGTCTTGTGCCCAGCCGGCAAGACTGAGAGCCAGGCAAGCGTTTAATATAACCAATCTTTTCATAATCTTCTTATCTTTTTTTATCGTTCTATCTTTTTATCGTTCTTTCGGAAGAAACCCTCCCGATTTCGGTTGCAAAAGTACTGCAAAAATCTCGTGTCAGCAAGGATTTATGATTATCAAGTCTTATCAGAAGTGTTATTTAGTCTTATCAAAATGAAAATATTTCTCCTTAAAAGAATCAATATATCTTATTTTTTATTACTTTTGCAAGCATGAAAGAGAAACGAAGATTATTCATATTGGCAGTTGTGGCTTGCTTTTGTCCTTTGGTAATGCAAGCACAGGAAGTGAAGAGTGTTTCCTTGGATTCCATTCCGAAGGCATCTTTACCTAAGGAAGGTATGTCGTTGGAATATTCTCGTCCTTCGCTCGGTGGATTTCCTGTACTTCAAGGCAAATCTTATTACTCAGAACCGAATGCACCTTGGATGTCGGAAGAAGGAAAACCTTTAGAGATTGCGCCGAATGCAATACCTCATTTTTCTCTTCCTTCCCCGATTTTGGGTACGATGGTGGTATATTCTTCGGGTATTGAAGTCCCAGGACTAATGAACAAGCAGACTGCAGGGGTCGTTTATCAACAAAATTTCGGGCATTTTGTTTTTTCTCCTTATGTCGGGATAGAAAAGATAAACACGGGAGTATATGGATTCGGCAATCTCACCAAAGCTTCTTTTGGTGGAAGAATGGCTTATCAAGTAAACGACTGGCTCACAGTTGGATTCTATGGACAATATGTTCCAACGAAAACCTCTGATCCTAGAAGCGTCATCATGTCTCCTTTCAATCCCAAGAGCAGCTATGGTGGCTTCATGGAAGTGATGTTCAATCAACATTGGGGGGTAGGTGCCAAGATGGGACGAGAGTTTGCGCCACAAAAGAATGGTAAATGGGGATGGAAGAATACCACGGAGTTTTATCCGATTTTTAGAAAATGAGTATTGGATTCATCTGGAAAAATCTTTAATAAAGGAAAGAATGAAGTTACATCTTAAATACATTGTTACGCTCGTCATTACGGCTCTGGTCTGCATCTTCGCTTATCAGACCTATTGGCTCGTGGGGCTTTATCAGTCTCAGGAAAAGGAGGTTGAAGCAAAACTCAAGGGTGGAATGGAGTACGCTCACTTCATGGAGATGAAGAAGCGAATCGAACGGCTGCGCAATGATGATAAAGGACCTCATAGACAGTTGACGGGTTCTGTTGCTTTTTCTATGGATGAAGACGATGATATTGATCAAAAGGTAAAGGTTAAAAAGGTTCGTGGAGGAAAGGTTGTTCAGTCTGTTCAAACAACTTTTACCAAGCACGAGAAGCGTAGTGAAGATGACAAGGATCAGGAATTGATGATGATGATGTCGGGCAAGCTGGCAACTATGGTGCAACAGGCGCTTTTTGGCAAATTGAATGAAATCGCCAAACCAGATATCAATGACTATGACAGTGCATGGGTTGCCAAGATGCTTTCAGACAGTTTGCTGGTGGGCGATAATGCTCATCCACTTCCGCATCAGATTCAGCTTTTAGCAGGAAAGAAGGTTTTGGCGAAAGTGACAACGGAGGGGTATGTGCCTTCTGACAATGCCAAGCAATACCAATATGTGGTTTGTAATGAGGGGGAGGCGAATGAGGAGAAATATGTCCTTACCCTAGAGCCGCTTACGATGACAGTGCTCAGCCAGATGGCAGGCATTCTTGCCACATCGCTCTTCATCATGCTCATCCTGGCTTTCGTCTTCTGGTTCCTGATTCATACGATGCTCAAGCAGAAGACGCTTGATGAGATGAAGAGTGATTTCACCAATAATATCACGCACGAATTGAAGACTCCGATAGCCGTAGCCTACGCAGCCACCGACTCCCTGCTGAACTACGGAATGCTCCAGCATCCTGATAAGGCGCGAAAGTATCTCACCATCGCCCAGGAGCAGTTGCAGACGCTCAGCGGATTGGTGGAACAGATTCTGTCGATGAGTATGGAACGACGGAAATCGATGCTGCTCAATATCGTGGAAGTTCCAGTGAAGGAGGTGATAGAACCATTAATATCCCAGCATCAGCTGAAAGTGAAATCAGGAGATAGAACGGATAAAAAGGTGAATATTTCGTTGTCCGTAGAACCTGAAAATCTGGTGGTTCATGCCGACCGGATGCATTTCTCAAACATCGTGAGCAATCTCATAGACAATGCCATCAAGTATTCTGAAGATAGCGTGAAGATAGAAGTCAAGGCTTTCCAAAAAGCCGAGGATGAAGTGCAGGTTTCCGTATCAGATAATGGAATCGGTATTGCTCATGATAAATTGCCTTATATTTTCGACAAGTTCTATCGGGTAACGGATGGCAATAAATATACGGTCAAGGGCTATGGTCTCGGGCTTTTCTATGTCAAGAGCCTGATGGAGAAAATGGGCGGTTCTGTTTCCGTAGAAAGCGAACTCGGGAAGGGAAGCAGCTTCACCCTGCAATTTCTTAAAGGTAAAAAGGTAAAAGGGTAAAAGGGTAAAAAGAACCTAGTCCCCTTTGCACCCCCGTTCCCAGCGATTCCATCGCTGGTCTCCCAAGTCTTAATCTTAAAAGTAAAAAAGAAGCAATGAATAAGATAAAAGTATTACTGGTAGAAGACGAAACATCCTTGGCGATGATTCTGAGCGACACCTTGGAGGCGCAGGGCTTCGAGATGCGCACGGCGCATGATGGCGAAGAGGGGCTTCGTATGTTTGCAGAACAGAAGCCTGATGTGCTGGTAGCTGATGTAATGATGCCCAAGATGGATGGTTTCGAGATGGTGCGCCGTATCCGCAAGACGGATTCCCGTACTCCTGTGCTTTTCCTCACGGCTCGTTCGGCGGTGAATGATGTGGTAGAGGGATTTGAATTGGGTGGCAATGACTATCTGAAGAAGCCGTTTGCCATCCAGGAGCTCATCGTCCGTATCAAGTCGCTTTGTCATCGGGCTTCTGCCGGAAATAATTCTTCTGAAGAACAGGAAGGGGGGAATGTTTCTCCTGATAATCCGGATGCTGCTGATCAATGGCTTTCCATCGGTCGTTATCGCCTGAATGTTACCAGTCAGATTCTGCAGTTGGAAGGTAAGGATACCGAACTGTCACATCGTGAATCAGAAATCCTTCGCATGCTTGTGGAGAGTAAGAATAATGTGGTAGAGAGCAAGGATATTCTCCTGAAACTATGGGGCGATGACAGCTTTTTCAATTCCCGCAGTCTCCATGTTTTCATCACCAAGCTCCGCCACAAGTTATCTGCCGATGAAAATATCAGAATCATCAATGTGAGGGGGATTGGGTATAAAATGATTTGCTAGAATCTTGTAAAAGAACTATTCTTCCTCGCCATCAACAAGCGCATCGAATGCTTCTTTGAAGTATTTGTCGAACCACTCGGCTGGGTGATCTGTTATCTGATGCTTGCCTGATTTCTCGATGTGAATGGCAACACATAAATAATTAATGGAGCAAGTAGCTCATTTTCCCCATTCCCGGAGCTGCTACTTGCTGGATAACAGTATATTTTCTAGTCTTTACATCAAAAGTCACTTCATCATCACTTCCGTCAGGATTAGCTAGAAAAACTTTTTTCCCCTTAAAATACGGCACGGAAATGCCTTTCGCCCACGCTTCCAGGTAGATTCGTTCCACCTCATCGTGTACGGCATTGTTGATTTCCCGAATCGTCTTGCCATTCGAGAGTCGCCAACCTTCTATTTCTTCATATTTGCACATAAGCCTTTAACCTTTTGGAAACCTTTGAAAAATCTACTGCAAAAATACGAGGAATCTTTTTAATAACCAAATGTTTTAACCTCTTTTTTCTCTCAGCTCTTCCCAGAAGCATCTGTTTTTGAAAGTTTTTCCCAAAAAGGTTTGTGGTTTCAGGAATAATGGCTAATTTTGCGGGCTGGAAGGGGAATCGCTTGATAGGCGATGCTTCCGGGAATGATATAATATAAATAGGATATGGATAGGAAAAATGATGGCCTCAGACTGATGGATGGGGCTGGATATAAGAAGATAATAATAGCTTGTGACTCTTATAAGAGTTGCCTTTCGAGCAGAGAGGTGAATGAGGCGATTGCTTCGGGAGTGAAGGGATGGAATGCGGATGCTGCTTCTCCCGAAATTATTACCCTGGAAATGAGTGATGGTGGAGAGGGAATGCTCGATGCATTTCTTTCGGCGATGAAGGGAGAGCGAGTGAGGATTCATGCCCATGATGCGCTGATGAGATGGATTGAGGCTGAATACGGAATCGTGGATGATACGGCGATTATCGAGATTGCGCAGACTGCCGGATTGGCTCTGATTGAGCCAGAACAGCGCAACCCGATGAAGGCTACTTCATGGGGCGTGGGCGAGATGATAATGAATGCTTATCGCCGGGGCGTGCGCCATTTCATCGTGGGCTTGGGCGGCAGCGCCACATCCGATTGCGGCATCGGAATGCTCAAGGCGATGGGCGATGACTGGAAGAAAATCCGACAGGAATGCAGTTTTGTGCTGGCTTCGGATGTTACCAGTCCGCTTTGCGGTGAAAACGGGGCGGCTCATGTCTTTGCGCCTCAGAAGGGTGCTGATGCTAAGATGGTGCTGATGCTGGATGCTCGTGCCAGGAAGTTTGCCGAGGTAAGCGCCAAGCATTTCGGATATGATAGGAGTGAGGATTCCGGGGCAGGTGCGGCCGGCGGACTGGGCTATGCTTTCCTGCAATATTTCAATGCTGAGGCTCGTCCTGGGGCTGAGCTTCTCTTGGATGAGATAGGGTTTGATGCGCTCATTCTGGATGCGGATCTCGTGATTACGGGCGAGGGACATAGCGACCGTCAGACCTTGATGGGGAAATTGCCGCAGCGCATATTGGAGCATGTTACCAATCAGAAAATCTGGCTCGTATCGGGCGGTGTGAGCGATAGGCAGGCGATGCAGGATGCAGGATTCGATAGGGTTATTCAGGTTACTCCGGAAGGAATGCCGTTAGATGAGGCGATGAAGCCGGAAGTGGCTCGTCATCATATCATAAAGGCGATTCGTGAGCAATTTGCTTTGTAGTTTCAGTAATTATCCGTACCTTTGTGCTCGTTTTCAAATAAGATAAGAATAATGAAGTATATAATTTTTGATTTTGATGGAACCATCGGCGATTCGCAGAGTCTCATTGTGAAGACTTTGCAGGATACGATGCGTGCAAGAAAACTGGAGGTGAAATCGGAGGAGGCTTGTGCCAAAACCATCGGTTTAAGACTGGATGAGGCTTTTGTTTCGCTCTTCGGAATGAGTGCTGAGGAAGGAATGGAATGTGCGGCAACCTATCGCGAGATTTTCCTGGAGAACAAGAAGACGATGATTGTGCAGCCTTTTCCTCATGTAATAGAAACCCTGAGAGAGTTGCACCATCGAGGCTATATCCTGGGCATGGCAAGCAGCCGAAACCATTGTTCGCTCGACGGATACGTGCATCAGATGCAGCTGGAGGATATTTTCTCTTCCATTGTGGCTGGCGATGATGTGGAGCATGTGAAACCGGCACCCGATATGGTATTCAAGGCATTGAAGGAGATGAAGGGAACTGCAGATGAAACCCTCGTTGTGGGCGATATGACCTTCGATGTAGACATGGCTCACAATGCCGGTTGCAAAGCCTGTGCCGTGACTTATGGCAACGGAACCCGCCAACAGCTTGCCTCTGCCGAATGGATCATTGATGATTTCGCAGAACTCCTGGAAATCGTAAAATAATAAACTGAACTCTGAATAAAAAGATAATTTTATCTCTGCTGGAATAAAAAAGCAGATAAAGTTATCTTTTTATTCATTTTTTTATAGTACCTTTGCACCCGCAATTGGTTCGCTGCCACTTCCTGCCGCCGCAGGCATGGTTTGTGCGTAGTGATTAAAAGGGAATCGGGTGAGAAGCCCGGACAGTCCCGCTGCTGTAAGCGTCTTATTGCGGCAAGCACCATGGTCACTGACATTTTTTCGGGAAGACCGCTTGCCATGAGTTTGAGGACGCAAGTCAGAAGACCTGCCGTTGTCATCTCTACCATCAGGAAGTGATGGAGGATGAAATCATTGAGCCTCGTGGGTTAGGCTTTTGAATGAAGATAAAAACATAATAGTAGATGAAAAGATTGTTTGCAATAGCCATGCTGGGTATTATTGCGAGGTCAGCCTTTGCCAATGGCGAAACGCAGGACTCTGTACAAGTGCATCACATCCAAGAGGTTGTGGTTACCTCACGATTGATATCCAGGGAAACGATTCCATCACAGACTTTGGGAGGTGAGGAACTCAAAAAGTTGAATTCCTTGTCGGTGGCCGATGCCTTGCGCTATTTCTCGGGCTTGCAGCTCAAGGATTATGGAGGCGTGGGTGGCATTAAGACTGTCAACATTCGCAGTATGGGTACCAATCACCTGGGTATCTTCTATGATGGCATCGAACTGGGTAATGCGCAGAATGGACAGATAGACTTGGGACAGTTCTCGCTCGACAATGTGGAGGAAATTTCGCTCTACAACGGTCAGCGTAGTGCTATCTTCCAACCAGCGAGCGACTTTGGCAATGCTGGCTCCGTCTATATCCGTACCAAGGCTCCCCGCTTCATGCTGGGCAAGCGATATAATTTGTCGGTGAAGGCTAAGTATGGGTCGAGCGATACCTTCCGATTTTCATCGCTTTGGGAGCAGAAACTCTCCGATCATATATCTTCCTCGTTAAGTACAGGTTTGCTGACATCGAGCGGTCGCTATAAGTTTCGTTATAGGCGAGTGACCGAAGATAATACGGTGGCTTATGATACCACCGCCGTGCGCCACAATGGTGATATCTGGGCTTTCCGTGTCGAGGGAAACGTGAGGGGAGGCATTGCCGATGGATATTGGAACGTGAAGGCGTACACCTACCACTCGGAAAGGGGAATACCTGGCGCCATCGTCAACAACGTGTGGCGAAGAGGCGAACGCCAGTGGAATCACAATACTTTTGGACAGGCTGTATTCCAGAAGTCATTTGGCGACAAATTCTCTACTAAGGCATTGGCTAAGTATGCCTACTATGTGACGCGCTATGTTAATAATGATGAGACGCAGATACATGTAGACAATACCTATCGCCAGCAGGAGTTGTATTTCTCCACTTCGAATGTCTATGAGATATTACCAAAGTGGAGTGTCTCGATGAGCTATGACTTCAAGTGGAACAAGTTGAATGCCAATATGGTAGACTTCGCTTTCCCTCATCGTTACTCCAACTTCGTGTCGTTAGCCACGGCATTGACGCTGTCACGCATCCAGGCACAAGCCTCGTTGGTGGAGCAGGTGGTCAAGGACCATGTGAAGTATGGGGCGTCATCGTCATCTCGCAGCACACTGACGCCAGCATTCTTTGTAAATGTCTATCCGTTCGAATCCAAGTTGCTGGCAGTGAGGGCCTTCGCTAAGAAAAGCTTCCGTATGCCGACCTTCAACGACCTCTACTATGCCGACATGGGTAACAGTAAGTTGAATCCTGAGTCGGCGTTGCAATATGACCTGGGATTTGTGCTGAACAAGGATTGGAAGCAAGGCATCGTCGACCATTTCCGCTTACAGGTGGATGGCTATTACAATACGGTGCACGACAAAATTGTGGCTTATCCTAAGGGGCAGCAATTCCGTTGGACGATGCTCAACTTGGGCAAGGTACACATCAAGGGCGTCGATGCCATGGCAGAAGTGGGACTGGAGCCAGCCAAGGATTGGAAAGTTACGGCCCGCTTGCAGTACACTTATCAGGATGCTCGCGACGTGACCGATCCCAATACCTCTTATTATAAGGACCAGATACCTTATATCCCATGGCACAGTGGGTCTGCTATCTTGGGCCTGTCATGGCGAGAGTTGGACTTGGCGTATAGCTTCATCTATTCCGGTGAACGTTATTCGCAGCAAGAGAACATCCTCTACAACCATCTCCAGCCCTGGTATACGCACGACATGAGCGTGGTTTATCATGCCAGAAGATGGTCGGCAAGACTGGATGTCAACAACATCTTCAGTCAGGATTATGACGTGATACTTAACTATCCGATGCCGAAGCGCAATTATATGCTGACATTGGAATATAACTTTTGAAAAAAATGAAGGATAAGATATATCATCAACCCAATCTGGCAAAGTCTTGGTTCTTAGCCTTGCTTTGTTTTCTGGCTCTATGTATGCAGTCGTGTCGGGATAGCGACACCGTCATCTCATCTGAGCCTGAGGATACAGGCAGTAAGGCAGAGAAGGGCGATGTCATGGGACTCTACTTGCTCAACCAGGGCAATATGGGCAGCAACAAGGCTACCCTCGACTATCTGGATTTGTCGGGCGATAATAGCGAAAACGTCATTTATCATCGCAACATCTACTCTGAACGCAATCCTAACGAGATTAAGGAACTGGGTGATGTTGGCAATGATATCAAGATATATGGCTCCAAACTGTGGATGGTCATCAACTGCTCCAACAAGGTGGAGGTGGCAGATGCCTATACTTGCAAAAAAGTAGCGAAGATAGACATTCCCAACTGTCGATACCTTGCCTTTGATGGGGGATTTGCCTATGTGAGTGCCTATGTGGCTCCTGTGAATATGCGCCAGGATGCCGAAGTGGGAGCTGTTTATAAGGTGGACACGCTGACCATGAAGGTAGTGGACAAGGTGACGGTGGGCTATCAGCCCGATGAATTGGCTGTTGTGCATGGCAAACTGTATGTTGCCAACAGTGGCGGTTATCGCAATCCCAACTACGATCGTATGGTGAGCGTCATCGACCTCAAGACCTTTAAGGAGGAGCGGAAGATTGATGTAGCAATCAACTTGCATCGCTGTCGTGCCGATAAGTATGGGCAGCTATGGGTGAGTTCCCGAGGCGACTACAAGGAGGTGCCTTCACGATTGTATTGGCTCAAGCCTAATGCTGCAGGGCAGATGGAAAAGGGAGGGGAACTGGAAGTGCCTGTCTCTAATATGTGTATCGTGGGCGATTCACTATATTATATAGGTGTGCAGTGGAATGAGACTTCAAAGAAAAATTCGATAGAGTATGGCATCGTGAATGTCAGCCAACACAAGGTAATTGCTCATTCCTTGTCTAGTGCTCATGAGATACAATCCATCGAAATGCCATACGGCATCATCGTCAATCCTCAGAAGAAAGATTTCTATCTGATGGATGCTAAGAATTACGTGTCAAGTGGTGAGTTGTTTCACTTCAAGGCGGATGGCACCTTCGATTGGCGAGTGTGGACGGGCGATATTCCGGCAGAGGCAGCGTTTGTTTATCGCAAACCTCAGTTGCCATCGTCGGATCCGAGCCAACCAGCCGAGAAGTATAGCAAGTATATCTTGGCGGTGGATGAGTATGTGCCGGCTCCAGGACAATTCGTCAATTCGATGCCTCAATATGAGGAGGGTGACGATGCTAAGAAGATGGCAAGAAAATGTACAGAAACCATCGGTGGAGACAAGGGCGGTTTGGTGAGTCTGGGTGCCTATGGTGGTTACATCACCTTTCATTTCGATCATTCTATAGTGAATGTGAAAGGTGAGAAAGACCTTTACATCAAAGGCAATGCTTTCAAGGACAATAGCGAGCCTGGCATCGTGATGGTATCGCAGGATGTGAATGGCAATGGTTTGCCCGACGATCCTTGGTATGAACTTTCCGGCAGTGCTGATGTTGACAGTGTGGTCAAGGTGGTATATGGCTATGAGATAACCTACACCAAGGATGCCATGCAAGATATTCCGTGGACAGACAATCAGGGTGGAAGTGGAGTTGTCAATCGCAATACCTTCCATGCCCAGGAATATTTCCCTTTGTGGTTGTCAAGTCCATTACGCTTCGAGGGTACCCTTTTGCCGCGTAATGGCCATGATACCAGCGGCAATGGAACCCATTGGGTTTGTGATGCCTTCCGGTATGGATATGTTGACAATGTGAGCAATAGTGACATCGATGGCTGTAGCTTCGATATTTCGTGGGCAGTTGATAAGAATCGTAAGCCTGTGGCGCTCGATCACATCGACTTCGTGAGAGTGTATAGTGCACAGAATCAAATGTGTGGTTGGCTAGGTGAGACTTCTACCGAGGTGAGTGGGGCTGAGGACCTGCATCTCCAAAAGTCAATCAGTGCCAAGAGTAGAAAAAGAGATAATAAATAATAAGATAATTTTAGTAATAATAAATAAGGTAAAGTATGAAAAAGATTTACTCGTATTCTTTGTCGGCTGCTTTCGTTGTAGCTTTGTTGAGTGTTTCATCTGTAGCGAATGCGCAGGATAACAGTGAGGTGACCGTTAAGGATGCTGCTGTGGCAACCTTCGAGGATTTGACCTTGGAGCCTGAGAGCCACTGGGCTGGTCCTGCTGATAATGCTGTAGAAGTAGAAGGTAAATGGGGTAGCAAGAACATGGTAGGTACCTTTAAGAGCGGTGTTTATGAGTTTGTAAACTCCTATACTCCAGCATGGGCTTCCTGGACAGGTTGTTCTTACAGTAATAAGACAGCAACATCTTTTGCTGATTACAAAACTGACCAGTGGAATTCAGCTGCAGGTCATGGGGCTGAGGGTTCTGCCAATTATGGCGTCATCTACGGTAGCAGTACTCCAAACGAGCAGATGGAGATTGTCAAGGTGGCTGATGGTGATGCTGAAGGAAAAATTATCAAGGGTATGAACATCACCAACTCTGCATGGACTGTAGAGTGCGTGAAGAATGGCAATGGCTCAGCTCAGAAGTTTGCGCAGGGTTCTTGGTTCAAGGTTACCTTCACCGGTGTGAAGGCTGACAAGACTACTGCTTCTGTAGATTATTATCTGGCTGATTACCGTTCTGCAAATGAGGCAGAGTGGACTTGCCTCACCGACTGGACTTGGGTTGACCTTTCTTCTTTGGGCAAGGTGGTTTCCCTGAACGTCAGCTTTGACGGTACAGATAAAGGTTCTTACGGATTGAACACTTCTTGCTATGTCTGCATCGACAATGTAGGTTGTGAGAAGAATACTTCTACTGGCATTGCTGCTAACAAGTGGAACAGCGTAGAGCTTCGTGAGGTGGCTCGCTATACAATTGATGGTAAGCGCATTTCTGCTCCTCAGAAGGGTATTAACATCATCCGCATGAGCGATGGTTCTACCCGCAAGGTAGTTGTCAAGTAATTCTGCTTTCTATAGCAAAGCGAAATTTCAGAAAATAAGAATGAGGGTGCGTCATATTTTTATGGCGCACCCTTTTGGGTTAGCTGCAACAGGTAGAATATTGAAAAAGATTAGTTTTCCCTATCTGCTGTATTATATGTTTTTTTTGTTTTTGCGCCAAAGAATTGCCATATTGCCATATTGATAGGTTATCTCTTTGATTACGAATGCATTATGGGTATGGCAATTCTCTGTTCTTCGGTTCTATCTGCCATCTATTGCCATAAAAACCAGCGAAATATAGGTGTTTTAGAGGGATTTTGGGGTGAAAACTAAGAAAGCATTGAGCAAAAATCCTTTTTTTCGGTTCAATGCTTGGCTTTTTCATTTGTTTTTTTGCAATTTAACTGACGACATAGAAGAAATTACGTCCCGACGTAGCATCTGATACGTCCCGACGTAATAATCATTATGTCGCGACGTACAGCCAGATACGTCGCGACGCAGTTTTCTGAACGTCCTGATTGCATCTGGTAAAGCTTTTGAAAACGGCTGCATAGAAACAAAAAAGGTGTGTCTTAAGGCAAAGACACACCTTTTCTTTTGTTTTTTATTGTTTCAGAACCGAGTTCTTCTTTATCTTTTTCGAATCTTTATTCCTCCATCAACTTGCGATAGCGCCCCTTCTTGATTTCTGTATCGCCCAGGCGGCGCGCCTTGTTGATTTCATACTCAGAATAGCTGCCCTCGAAGAAGAAAACCTCACCATTGCCCTCGAAGGCAAGAATGTGGGTACAGATACGGTCGAGGAACCAGCGGTCGTGGCTGATAACCACTGCACAACCGGCAAATGCCTCCAAACCTTCCTCCAAGGCACGGAGGGTGTTCACGTCGATATCGTTGGTTGGCTCATCGAGGAGCAATACGTTGCCTTCCTGCTTCAATGCCAAGGCCAACTGCAGGCGGTTGCGCTCACCACCCGAGAGAACACTGCAGAGCTTGCTCTGGTCGGTGCCCGAGAAGTTGAAGCGGCTGATGTAAGCACGCGCATTCACATCTCTGCCACCCAGACGCAAGGTTTCGTTGCCCTGAGAAATCACCTCGTAAACAGTCTTCTGAGGGTCGATGTCCTTGTGCTGCTGGTCAACATAAGCCAGCTTCACGGTCTCACCCACCTCGAATGTGCCGCCATCTGCCTGATCCAAGCCCATGATGAGGCGGAAGAGGGTAGTCTTGCCGGCTCCGTTAGGACCAATCACACCTACGATGCCGTTAGGAGGAAGCATGAAGTTGAGGTCGTTGAAGAGAACCTTTTCGCCGAACGCCTTCTTTACATGCTGCGCCTCGATAACCTTGTTACCCAGACGAGGACCGTTAGGGATGAAGATCTCCAGCTTCTCCTCGCGCTCCTTCTGCTCCTGGTTGAGCATCTGCTCGTAAGAGTTCAGACGAGCCTTACCCTTAGCCTGACGGGCCTTAGGTGCCATGCGAACCCATTCTAACTCGCGCTCCAATGTCTTGCGGCGCTTAGAGGCAGTCTTCTCCTCCTGAATCATTCGCTTGGTCTTCTGGTCGAGCCATGAAGAATAGTTGCCCTTCCATGGAATACCTTCGCCACGGTCCAACTCCAGAATCCACTCGCTCACGTCGTCGAGGAAGTAGCGGTCGTGGGTTACGGCGATGACGGTACCCTCATACTGCTGCAGGTGCTGCTCCAGCCAGTCGATGCTCTCAGCATCCAGGTGGTTGGTAGGCTCATCGAGCAGGAGTACGTCCGGCTTCTGCAGGAGCAGGCGGCAGAGAGCCACGCGGCGGCGCTCACCACCCGAGAGATTGGTAACTGGCCAATCACCAGGAGGACAATGCAGGGCAGCCATCGCACGCTCCAGCTTGGAGTCGATGTTCCAGGCATCGGTAGCATCAATGATATCCTGCACCTCAGCCTGGCGCTGCATCAGCTTGTCCATCTTATCAGGGTCTCCGTAATATTCTTCGAGACCGAACTTATTGTTGATGTCCTCGTATTCTGCGAGTGCATCATAGATTTTCTGCACACCCTCCATCACGTTTTCCTTCACGGTCTTGTTCTCGTCGAGCGGAGGATCCTGAGGCAAGTAGCCCACAGAGTAGCCTGGGCTCCAAACCACCTCACCCTGGGTAGGTTGCTCAAGTCCTGCGATGATTTTCATCAACGTAGATTTACCGGCACCGTTCAAACCGATGATACCGATTTTAGCTCCGTAGAAGAACGATAGGTAGATGTTCTTCAGAATCTGCTTCTGGTTTTGTGGGATAATCTTAGATACGCCCACCATTGAGAAGATGATCTTCTTGTCGTCAACTGTTGCCATATATATAAATAAATGTGTATTTGTGAATAAATTGCCGAAATAGGCACTAACAGTTGCAAAGATACATTATTTTTTTGAAATTCTCGCCTTTCTTTCCAAGAAAAGTTGTATATTTGCAATTAAATGATTTTTTTGTTGATTAATTAAAGAAAGGACAATAATATGGATGCAACCTATATTGATCTTACCATTCGTCTGTCTCTCGCCCTGCTTTTAGGAGGTGCGATAGGCATTGAGCGAGAATATCGTGCCAAGGAGGCAGGTTTCCGTACTCACTTTCTCGTGGCATTGGGAAGTGCGCTTTTCTGTGTCGTTTCCCAGTATGGATTCGGAATTGACTTAAAGGATTCTTCGCGTGTGGCTGCGCAGGTGGTTTCGGGCATTGGATTTCTGGGCGCCGGAACGATTATCTTCCAGAAGAACGTGGTGAGAGGATTGACTACTGCTGCAGGCTTGTGGGTGACGGCAGCCATCGGTCTGGCGTGCGGTACGGGAATGTATGTAGCTGCAGCTATTACCACGGCGATGGTGTTGCTGGGACTGGAAGTATTGAACTACTGGATTCCGCAGTTGGGAACAACTACCATCGACTTGACCTTCACCGCGCCATCTCGTGAAAGCGTGAAGGAATTTATCAGGCAAATCAAGCAGAAAGGTCTGGAAGTTCATTCTTATGAGTTGAAAGAGCGCCGCTACTCGAAGGAGGAATTCCTGGAAGCGAATATAGAAATCAAGGCGAAGCGCGATTTTCACACCATGGAGATTCTTGATTACATGAACGAGTTCTCAGATGTCACGATTTCAACGATAAGATAAAATAGGTTAGGAGGAAAAAAGTGAAGGAGCCAAGAACATTTGTCTTAGCTCCTTCACTTTTTTATGATGTTTTTTAGAAAATCCTAGCCAGATAGTCGTAGTGTTCGCCTTCTGCCGCGAGTTCACCATGCAACCCGCAGGTTTCGGCGATGGATTTCAGTAATGGGAAATCTACGTAGAGCCAGTCGAAGCGGTCGCCCTTTACATCCTTGTAGATCATCTGATAATCTACTTCTCCGTAATAGGCTCCATTCAGATTGATGTCGAAACTTCCATCCTCATTCTCGTAGATATATTTCAGATCAGAGGAATCGATGAGAATCTGACCGCCTGGATTCAGCAACGCCTTCAGGCGCTGGAAGAGGGCAGGGAGATGTTCTATCTTACCGGCAATTCCCGTTCCGTTCATCAGGAGGAGGATGGTATCGAATCCTGTTTCCAGATGTTCATCGAAAAGATTGATGCATTCCGCATCCTTTACTCCTCTCAGTTCCATCGCTTCGCAGCTCAGAGGAGAAATATCAATGGCTTTTACTTCCAAGCCCTTCTCCTGCAAGGCGAGCGTATGGCAACCGCTGCCGGCTCCGATATCCAGTACACGCCCTTTTGTGAGTTGCAAGGCCTTCTGCTCCAGCATCGGCATCTCCTCAACTTTTCTGAAGAGATGTTTCACCGGCATTTCGTCCTCTTCGAACATAGAAGAGAGCACACGTAATCTTCCTGCTCTTCCCGATTTCTGATAATCAAGGATAGCGGCACCCATCGGGTCTTTGTCTTTTGATAATATCTTTGTATTCATTTATTTTGCAATTTTTGAGTGCAAAATTAATGCTTTTTCATTTAATATGCAAGTTTTGAGGAGATATTCTGCTGCTTCTTAATATTTCTCCTACCTTTTGCTTTTCGCTTTCAAAACTGAATTGCTGATAGATGATAATGGCATTCTGCAAATCTACGATATGAGGAGCCATCAGTTTGAGGGCTTTCATCTTGCTGTCACCAAAAGTGAATATATTCATCATGCTGACGGCTTGGGCACAAGAATAGTAACAGCCGAGGCTAGCTACTTCTATCAGGTCGAACTTGTTGTCATCAAAGCTTGCCTTCTTCACCTTATTATATAGTTTGGAGAAGGAAGCATCATCGAGACAATAGCCGTAATCCATTCTGCCATCAGGATCACATCTTCCATCGTAGAGGGGTGGAGTTGGGTGTGACTGCTGTACATTCGACGTCTGGCTGTTTGGTTCTATGATTCTTGTATTGTACTGCACTACCTTTCCGTTTCTGTCGAAGAAGACCGTGATGTACTTGGAATCTCCAAACAGATTATTATATTTGGCATATTCCCATTTGTCCCCAAACATGTCGAAACTGGTGAGCTTAGGTTCTCCAAGAATGGCTATTACTTCCTGCTTGGTCATTCCCCGCTCCACGTTTCTTTTTCCCTTAGCCGAAGCCGAGAGGCATACGGCAAACATCAATATGGTTGTGGCGATGAGCGCCATCCAATCATTCCTTTTCATAAGCTAAACTGTTTTTATAAGTTATTATATTGTTTTATGGTTGCAAAAGTACAGCTTTCTTTTGAAATAAAAAGAGAAGGATTCCCTAAAGTAGAAGGGAAAATCCCTATTTCCGATTTTGGTTATTTGTTTCACTTTTCGGGAATGGCTGTGATTATAAAAAGAGATTATCATTTACTGCTAAAGCCTAATATGACTGAATAAACGCACCGAGACGACTGGGTAAGTAACGAAAGGCGTTTAATCAGATTCAATGAACTAATATATTAAGTATACGAAGCCTGTTTCTAGAAGATTCCGACTGCTGAGCCTAGTGGCAACCCTCTTTAGTTGTACGACTATGTACCAACTTTTAGGTCGAACCATGAAGCGAATAAGTTTACGGCAAGACATCCGCAGCAAAAAAATGTGGCAGACCCAACAATGACTCGAAGTAATACAAAGAAGAAAAAATAAAATGAAAAAGTCCGTAGGAAAGCAAATTCCCACGGACTTTTTATATAATATTTGTAATGATAATCTTATGCCTTGAAGCTCTCCAAGTCTTCTGCCTTGAAGTTCTGGATGTATGCTGAATGACCGAGAACTTCCTCCTCTGCCATGCGAACATATACGTTGGCACTCTTCTGGAACATCTCTGGTGCCTTGGTAGCATCGTCGAGGATGAGAAGAGACATTACGATGTCGCCAGTCATGTTGTAGAGACGGCGAGCCAGAAAGTCGTGAACTGCCTGATCGTTTGCCTCCTTCACCTTGTTGATGGCTGCCTCGTAAAGATCTACGAGCTTGGCTACACGCTCCTTCAATGCCTTCAAATCATCTGATACCTCGTTCTCCAACATCTCCTTGATGATGCTGAGATAAGTACCGTTGGTGATGTAGCGGATAGCTGCTACTACCTGAAGCTGGGTGGTTCCCTCGTAGATAGAGAAGATGCGGGCGTCACGGAACAGGCGCTGGCACTTGTACTCCATGATGAAACCAGAACCACCGTGGATGCTGATGGCATCGTATGCATTCTGGTTGGCATACTCTGAGTTCATACCCTTTGCCAATGGAGTAAACGCATCAGCCAAGCGGGTGTATTTCTTCATCTCCTGACGCTCCTCTGGAGTGAGCTTAGTGTCGCGGGCGATATCCTCCAAAGCCTTGTAGATATCTACGTAGCGAGCGCAGCAGTAGAGGAGTGAACGGCCTGCATCCAACTTAGCCTTCATTCTTGAAAGCATGTCGTATACAGCTGGGAAGTTGATGATCTTCTCACCAAACTGAGCACGCTCCTTGGCATAGGCCAACCCCTCGTTGTAAGCCTCCTGCTCAACACCTACACTCTGAGCTGCAATACCCAGACGGGCACCGTTCATCAAAGCCATCACGTACTTAATCAAACCGAGACGGGTGTTACCGCAAAGCTCTGCCTTGGCATTCTTGTAAACCAACTCGCAGGTAGGAGAACCGTGAATACCCAACTTGTGCTCGATGTGACGGACTGTTACGCCACCATCACGCTTGTCGTAGATGAACATGGAAAGACCACGACCGTCCTTGGTGCCTTCTTCAGAACGAGCCAGAACCAGGTGGATGTCTGAGTCACCATTGGTGATGAAACGCTTCACACCGTTCAGACGCCATGTGCCGTCCTCATCCTGTGTAGCCTTCAGCATTACGCGCTGCAAGTCAGAACCTGCATCAGGCTCTGTCAAGTCCATACTCATGGTCTCGCCTGCGCAGATGCGAGGGATGTACTTCTGGCGCTGCTCCTCAGAACCGAACTCATAGAGTGTATCGATACAGCTCTGGAGCGACCAGATGTTCTGGAAACCGGCATCGGCAGCAGCAATGATTTCTGAAGCCATAGAGAAGATGGCGTTAGGCAGGTTCAAGCCGCCGTAACGACGAGGCATTGACAAGCCCCAGAGGCCAGCCTTGCGGGTAGCATCGAGGTTCTCGAATGTCTTGCTGGCATAGATCATGCGGCCATTCTCCAGGTGTGGACCTTCGAGGTCAACATCCTCAGAGTTTGGTTCGATGATGTTAGCAGCTACATCGCCGGTAATATCCAGCAATCGCTTGTAGTTCTCGATGGCATCCTCGTAGTTGACAGGAGCATCTTCAAACTGGTCTTTTTCTGCGTAGTTGCGCTCCTTCAAGTCAACAACACGCTTCATCAATGGGTGATTGAGATGAAATTCAATCTCAGGGTGATCACTATAGTAATTAGCCATTTTGCTTTTCTTATTTAAATAATGTGTAATGCAGATTACTTGGAATTCTGCTTGTAGTACTTGATGAGCTTAGGAACCACATCCTCAACATTGCCGTTGATAACGTAGTCGGCAATCTTGTTGATTGGAGCATCAGGATCGTTGTTTACAGAGATGATGATGCCTGAATCCTGCATACCGGCGATGTGCTGAATCTGACCAGAGATTCCGCAAGCGATATATACCTTAGGATGAACGGTAACACCAGTCTGACCAATCTGACGGTCGTGATCTACCCAACCTGCATCTACGGCAGCACGGGAAGCACCTACCTCGCCATGAAGGAGATGAGCCAACTCGAAGAGCTGGTCGAAGCCTTCCTTGCTTCCTACACCATAACCACCGGCTACAACGATGGCAGAACCCTTCAGGTTGTGCTTGGCAGCCTCTACGTGGTGGTCGAGTACCTTTACTACGAAGTCCTCAGCAGGAACATACTTGCTTACCTCTGGATAAACCACTTCCTTCTTGCACTCACCCTCGTAGATGCTCTTCTGCATCACGCCAGAGCGGACAGTAGCCATCTGAGGACGGTGCTCTGGGTTTACGATGGTAGCCACGATGTTACCACCGAAGGCTGGACGAATCTGATAGAGCAGACCATCATAGTGCTTGCCGCTCTTCTTATCGTCGTAATCACCAATCTCGAGCTCAGTACAGTCTGCAGTCAAACCGCTGGTCAATGAAGAAGAAACACGAGGACCGAGGTCGCGACCGATAACGGTAGCACCCATCAATGCAATCTGAGGCTTCTCCTCCTTGAAGAGGTTGACGAGAATGTCTGTATGAGGAGCTGAAGTATATGGGAACAAACCCTCAGCATCGAAAACAAATAATTTATCTACACCATAAGGGAGAATCTGATCCTCTACCTGACCCTTGATGCCGGTACCAGCCACGATGGCATGGAGCTCCACGCCCTGCTGGTTAGCGAGCTTACGACCCTTGGTGAGCAATTCCTGAGATACTTCGGCAACGGTTGTGCCTTCTACCTCGCAATATACAAATACGTTGTTCATTGTCTTTTTTAATAAAGCATTTTTAAATGAATCGGAGTCTGAATCATCCTTCGATGATTATCCGATAATACTTTCGTTCAACAATTCCTTCATCAGTCCGTCGATGTCCTCATCGCTGCTGGTCAAGGTCTTGCTTTCCTTAGCCTGGAACACGATGTTCTTCACGGCCTTCACCTTGGTAGGTGAACCGCTCAAACCGCACTGTGCAGGGTCGCCATCTACATCGGCAACGCTCCACTGGTTCAGAGTGAGGTAAGGGCGCTCTTCATAGAGGTTGGCCCAAGGCTCATCACCCTTGCGCTCCATAGGGCAGGTAGCGTATTTATATTTCATTACGAGCTTCACGTTGCATGGGCGACATGGAGCAGCACTTCCGTTTACGGTGATAACCAATGGCAATGGAGCCTCAACAGTCTCCACACCACCATCAATGAGGCGGCGTATAGTAGCCTTGCCATCCTCTACCTTGAGGATTTCCTCTGCGTAGGTTACCTGGTTCAATCCCAACTTCTGAGCCACCTGCGGACCTACCTGGGCTGTATCACCATCGATAGCCTGGCGACCACCGATTACGATGTCAACGTCACCAATCTTCTGGATACCAGTAGCAAGGGCATAGGAAGTAGCCAATGTATCAGCACCGGCAAAGAGACGGTCGGTAAGCAACCAACCCGTATCAGCACCACGATAAAGACCCTGGCGGATGATTTCGCCAGCACGTGGAGGACCCATAGTCAAAATACCAACTGTAGAACCTGGATTCTGCTCTTTCAATCGGAGAGCCTGCTCCAATGCGTTCAAATCTTCAGGATTGAAGATTGCAGGAAGGGCAGCGCGATTTACTGTGCCTTCGGCGGTCATCGCATCCTTACCCACATTTCTTGTGTCAGGTACTTGCTTGGCAAGTACTACGATTTTTAAACTCATATTTTTAAAAATGGTTATTGTTATAATTTCCTAAGTTTGTTAGTGCTCAGTACTCAAGTTGTACGTCGTCTAGTGCGATTGTCAGACTTGCTATCGTCTAATAAGTTACTGTCCAATGTTCAATTTGGGACAAAACACGGGGGCAAAAGTAACACTTTTTTATGGCTTACGCAAATATTTTATTAAAAAAATGCCCATTTAGTCTTGCTTTGTGCGCAAAACGCAAGAAATGTGCAAGTTTTTTAGAACGTCCGTACTTAACTTTGCTAGCTTATTCAAAGCTCTTGAGTCGAGCGATATATTTGCCCAGAATGTCGAATTCGATATTCACTACCGTTCCCACTTCGATGTCGCAGAAGTTGGTATTCTCTCTGGTATAAGGAATGATGGCAACGGTAAATGTGTTGTCTGTAGGATCACAGACGGTGAGCGAAACGCCGTTAACGGTAACGCTGCCCTTGTCGACCGTGAAATAGCCTTTTCTTGCCATTTCCTTGTTGAGCTCATATTCGAAAGTAAAATAAGTAGAGCCATCAGCGTCTTTCATTGCGATACATTTGGCAGTCTCGTCCACGTGTCCCTGTACGATATGACCATCCAGGCGGCCGTTCATCACCATAGAACGCTCTACGTTCACCTTGTCGCCTACCTTGAGCAGACCCAGATTACTGCGGTCCAGGGTTTCCTTCATGGCGGTAACAGTATACGTGCCATCTTTTATTTCCACCACGGTGAGGCACACACCATTGTGCGCCACGCTCTGGTCGATGCCGAGTTCATCTACGAACGAACATTTCAGGGTAAAGTCGATGTTCTCCTTATCATGTCTGATAGCTACGACGGTAGCCATTTCTTCTACGATTCCACTAAACATATATTCTATTTTTATTTGGTTTCATTATTATTTAGAATGCAAAGATATTGCATTAGCTAGAAACAGCCAAATTATTTAAGTTCTTTTGATAAAATAAGCAAGATATATTTGTTTAATTGCCATATTTTTTATATTTTTGCACATTATAATATATGCACATGATAAATGTGATATACATGTCTTTCCAAAACTCCACCGAATATGAAGAATAATGAAGACTATATAATAAGGTATAGGAGCAGCAAAATTAGATAACACAGTTTAGGTAACAATAAAAACATTTGAAGACAATGGAAATCAAGGAAGGATATATGCCCTTCATGGGCTATCAAACATATTATCGTATCGTAGGTAAAACAGAGGAGGGCAAGAGCCCTATCATCCTCTTGCATGGTGGACCAGGCAGTACCCACAACTATTTCGAGCTATTGGATAGGGTAGCGGAATTAGGTAGAGCTGTCATCATGTACGACCAGTTGGGCTGTGGCAACTCATTTGTGGAGGGACATCCCGAACTCTGGACTCCTGAGACTTGGCTCAATGAACTCTGTGCGCTCATCGACTATCTCCACATCGACCATTTTCATCTCTTGGGACAGTCGTGGGGTGGCATGCTCGCCATCATCTATCTGATAGAGAAGCAAGCAAAGGGCGTGAAGTCAGCCATCCTCAGCAGCACTCTTTCGAGCAGCAAGCTTTGGGCAAGTGAGCAACATCGCATGATTAAGTTTATGTCGGAGGAAGACCAGCGTGCCATCGCTGAGGCTGAGGCGAAGGATGACTTTTCGAGCGAGGCGTATGCCAAGGCGAATGAACACTTCATGCTCCTGCATTGTGCCGGTGAGGTGACGGAGGATAGTCCAGAGTGTCTTCGCCGGAAGAAGCGTGCTGGTGCTGAGGCTTATCTCCATGGTTGGGGACCAAATGAATACACTCCTACTGGTACGCTCCGTGATTATGATTACACCGACCGCTTGGGCGAAATCCAAGTGCCTTGCTTGGTGATGAGTGGCACCAACGACCTCTGTACTCCATTGGTAGCAAAGACGCTCTACGATGGTATCCCAGATTCCAAGTGGCATCTCTTCGTAGGAGCCCGACACATGCCTTTCGCCGAGCAAAATGATGAGTATTGCCAGGTGCTGGAAGAATGGATGGAGGAGAAAGAGGGAAAGTGATTTGGCACTTTCCCCTTTTATTTTATGATTCCATTGTCAGTATCAGAGAGGTTGATTCTCTTTTTGTCCAATTGATTGGATAAAATAAGCATAAAACCGTCCAATTGATTGGATGAAATCAATGGAAAAAGTGCTGACAGTGGTGCCAAAAGTGCTTTAAAAAACGACTTTTGGCACCACTATCGGCATTTTTTAGTAAACTGAATACGATACGAAAGCCTCTAATTGCTTCTCTATTTCAGCGAAAGGTACATTGAGGTCAAGAGTGCGGAAGTATATGGTATTGCCATCCGCAAGCTTCATACTTCCATTGGGTGTGATGTCTTCGTCTGTTTTAGCATAAAGCAACATGCCATCCACTTTGCCCGAATGCAGTTTGTCCTTATTCATGACATATGTATGAATTTGGTACAAGTTGTTAGAATGTATTGTCGCTTTGTCAAATTGCACTTGCATGGTATGTCCATAATACTTGGTGTCAATGATGAGCGTTCGGTCATTGAGAGTAAGTAATATGTCTGTTTGCATGATAGGAAGAATATGAGTGGAAGATACATCTCGGTCGATGTTCCAATCTATTTGTGCAGCTTGAGCCTTGTATTCAGGATGTTTAGACCTATAGTATTCTAAGACAAACTTCTCGAAAAGGCGACAAAGATGTTCATCAGTAAATGACTTCATCTTGTATTTCCCCTTTTCTGTTGTCATCAGAATATCCTCGGTAAGGAAATAACAGATATAAAGTAGCATTTGATAGGATTTGTTGTTTCTGTCAAATGTCAGTATATTCCATTTTATCGTGCTTAGTTCGATGATGTCGATGCCTGAAAAGAACAGCATGAGATTCTTTAGCTTGGTCTTTTGATCTTTTTTGATGTTTCCGTGCTTGAGAAGACCAAAGACAGTTGCTTTTATAATCTGATTGAAGATGTTGTTTTCCGATAACTCATCATATTCACAACCGATTTCTTGCTTTCTGCATAACTTGTTTTGGATGGTAGCGTTCAAGTCAAGTTTTCCGCGAAGGGTAGGGAGTGAGTCTTTGCGAATGATATATTGCTTGAAAATACCTTGTTTCAGTTGGCATGAGATACCCTTGATGAGAATTTCGGCAAACAATTGTTGTATATTGTCGAAATTCTCACCAGCAATTTCTTCATAATTGTTCTGCTTTAGCTCACGAAAAGCATAAGTGAGCATAAAGTAGATGTTGAGTATGAATATGTTCTTGTCTTTCGTCATTTGAGTGAATCTAATAGTTTATCTACAGCCATTTGATACTTCGAATCGTTGTCAAACCAATATTCTCTAAGCATTGGCTTGATGTCGTATTCCACGATATTTTCCAACCACAAATCGTTGATGTCATTTGGCTTGGAAGAGCAGAAGTAACTGTGACCGATACAGAATCCCGAACCAAGTGAATCGTCATTGATAATGTCATGGTTGAGTGAAACTATGGCATTGACAACTTTATCAAACTTATCATTTCCTATGGACTCTTGGTACTTCTTGAAACCTTCAGTGTCAAATCCAGGAGTCATTTCATAGAAACTAAATCGACGGCGCAAGGCATAGTCTGTCATGGCAAGACTTCTGTCTGCTGTATTCATCATACCTATTATATATAGGTTGCTTGGCACACAGAACATTTCGCCATTATAAGCCAATTTAATTTCTGTGTCTCGATAGTCTTTTTCTATTAGCATTAACAATTCACCAAATATCTTGCTCAGGTTTCCACGATTTATTTCATCTATAATGAAGTAGTAATCTTTGTCCGGATTACTTTGGGCTCTTTTACAGAAGTTATAGAAAACTCCCTTTTTGAGTTCGAATCCACCATCTTCGTTAGGTCGATACCCCATCATGAAATCCTCATAGCTATAATTTTGGTGGAATTGGATGAATTCGATTCTCGATTCGTCTAGATCCCCCATCATAGAGTAAGCTAATCTCTTAG
Organism: Segatella copri; assembly: GCA_021635485.1. Taxonomy (GTDB): domain Bacteria; phylum Bacteroidota; class Bacteroidia; order Bacteroidales; family Bacteroidaceae; genus Prevotella; species Prevotella copri_P. Next base: position 26,263 of record JAJWOH010000007.1, read on the forward strand.
CGGAGAATGTCTTACCTACGCCAGGTGCTCCTTGCAAGATGATGTTCTTCTTGTTTTGCAAGAGCAAGCGCAGCTTGGTATAGTCTTCTTCGCTCATATATACCTCATTGAGAAAATTCTCTTGTGTATAGGGTTTCAGCTGTTTGTTTTCTTCTTTTGGATTGGATTCTCTGATGAGATCAATCAGGTACTCATATTCGTCAGGGGCAACTTTGAATAGTGAGCCATTCTTGTTTTGAATGAATTCCATGCTTTTTAGTTCTGGTGCATCCTTGAATGAGGCGTAGTCGATAGGGTATTGCAGGGATTCAACTTTTTTGAAACAAATATGCTGCCCATCTGATGGCGTGTCGATTTCGGCAATGGCAACGATTTGTTTCACAGGGTTGGCCTCATATCCTATGACAATATCCCCTTTCTTGGCATTCACGAAGTTCTGAAAGATTCTTCGTGGATTGCCATTCTCATTATAAAGAGTATAGTCTTGGATTTCACCGACCTTCATCTTGGAGAAACTCCAAATCTTAGGACTGGCTACGAGCCACCAATATTGCTTGTTGATATTGTCTTCTGTCTCATTTGTAGCTTCTGTAGTCTGAACATAGTCTAATTCTTTCAAAATAGTAAGCAATTCTTCGTAATAGTCAAAGATGTCCTTGTCTCCTTTCTGCTGCATTAGGAAAGCTTGAAGTTTTGATATAGGCATAGCTTTAGCTCCTGCTAAACCAAAATGTGTTGCCAATTGTACAAGCATGTCTTTCTTGTAAATGGGGATAAGTTGGTTGTTGGAGTATAAGAATGCTATCTTCCATCTGTAGCCTTCTCCTAATTCTGTGATCGTATCTAAAACCTCAAAGTTTCCATTGCTGGCGTTTGTTGCAATTTTGATGATAGCGTTCTTTACTACGTTGAAAGCTTCTTGAGCTGTAGGCTTATTATATCTTGCATACCAAGCATATTTTTCATCGCTGATAAACTTTGTGTTGTGAATATTGGTCTTAATACGATATTCATAGATACCAAATTTATATGATGAGCCACCCCATATAGATCCCAACTCGTATGTGCGAGATTCTAGCCAATAGCAGAAAGAGTCATCTTTGTTCAAATTGGTATATTGCTCCAAAGTCATGCCTTGGAGCGAATCCAGAGGAAATGTGTGAAGAAAGTCTTTCAAAAGCTTTTGGCGTAGTTTCTTAACTTCTTTTTTCCCTATTTTATCTGATGTAAGTTTTATATCGTTCATAATTTTTCTTTTTTTGAAAATAATTACTGACATAGTTACCGACATGGTTACTAACATAGTTACTAGCTCTGTTACTATTTCATGAAAAGTAGCAGAGCTTGAATTATCTGACTCTGTCGTTGACTTTGTCGTTCTGTATCAAAACAAAACGACAGTGTCGGATTGTTTATATTGTCTCCAAGAACAACAAACCCTTTTTGGTCGTTCTGTATTGTTGCTTAGGACTTGTCGGCTTATCTGGTACCGTAAGTTCCAGATAATCATGAAGTAGCAAAGGTTCGATGAATGCCTTGAAGTTCCATTGTTGATACGTAACACCAATTAAATCGTATATTTCCTTTCTGTATTTTGGTTCTTTGCAGAACTTAAGAATGGATACAACTTTGTCTGTTGCATCTGTATATGTATTATCACCTTCAGCTCTGTTAGTAGCTCTGTTAGTAGCTCTGTTAGTAGCTCTGTTAGTAGCTCTGTCACTAACTCTGTCACTATCCAGCCAAAAAGTGACAGTGCTGGTGCAAATATCACTCTCAAAAGTCACGTCATTGCCTGTGATTTCTTTCCACTCGTTCATCATGTCAAAACCATAACCGATGGTTTCTGATAGATTTACCAGTCTGAATATCTTGGCGATAATCGGGTTGCGAGGATTGGAATAGAGATGGTTGCCCAGTTGGGATATAGGCACAGGATAGCCACCTGCATTGAAGAACTCGACTCTGTCGGTGTAGATATGGATGCAGGAGTGAATGGTGCTGAAAGGGTCGAAGTGGGAGAGCATATTGACCAATGCCTCTCTCAGAATCTTGAATTGCGAGCGGTCTTCCACATTGAATCCCTCGTCGTTCATCATGAATGGAGTATCCACGATGAGGCGCAGTCTCCTAATCATAATCTGAAAATACTCCCAAAGGTTCTCTTGCTCTGGGATGCGATAGGTATAGCGAGTTCGTGCTTCTCTCACGCTTCTGCCAGGAATCTCCACCAAGTCCATCCAAAACGTAGGGACATAGCGGCGAACCCATTCTTCTTTGCCAAAGCACATCAAGCCGCCATAATTCAGATGTCCCTCATTATCGGCGATGCCGATGCGCTTGCAGAAGTCGGCGATGTCATTGCCTATCAGATTAGGTCGAGGACTGTATAGCTTGAAGTAATTGCGATAGTCGCGAATGGTATCCTCGTTGAGCATGGAGAGATTGGAGTCTAAGAGTATCTGCTCAGACTTGATGCCGAATGATTGGTTATGAAACATGGCGGTTATCTCACCATTGGTTGCTCGCTGGTCTCCACTGCCAAATCGGATGAATGTATTCTGTGGATTGTTATAGTAGATAGGCTTGTGGGGTGATGAGGCGATATGAAATGCCAAAACCTTATGTCCATCTATATGATAGAGCATGCTCTTGGCATCGACTGGCTCATTGAACTTTTGGGAACGCAAGGTGCCCAAGAAGTCTTGTTCCAACTTCTCTGCATTGGCAACTCCAGAGATTTCAAACTTCTTGCCATTCTGCTTCACTCCAAGCACTATCCATCCGCCGGAAGTGTTGGCGAATGCACTTACGGTTTCCCATATATTCTTAGGGAGTTCGCTCTTGGCCTCCTTAGCCTCGAAGTCCTCCCATTCGATGTCGTTGATTCTGTCTATCAGCTCTTCCTTTGTCATAATAATGATGATTAAATTGAAATATAGAATTTCTTCCTCCCTTCACTTCAAGAAATAGATAGGAGCATGCTGGGTGCCTTCCTTCTCCATGATGCCTTTCTCGCAGAAATGGTTGAGCCACTTCTGTGCCATGTAAGGAGTCAAGCCAAAGAGGATGCGCAGGATGCGAGTGGTGATATAGCGGTTCTCCTGGAGATACTCCTTGATTTTCGCCAATAGCTTTTCCTCGGAGTATTTTGTAGATTGGTTGGAATAGCGGGAGCGGACGAAATGGACGTTGCGCTGTACTTCCTCCATTAGCTTACCTTCTGGTCGGAAGTTGATGCCGGTGATGCGTACTTCCTTGCCCGTAATCTTCTTGTCTGGATTCTCCTCTGGCATCTCTAGGCTAGCCGACATGGAGAAGTAGCCTATCTCTGGGATATAAAAGCGGCGTCCCATGGAGAATTCTTCCACCATAAGGTCGTGAAGCTCTGCCAACACCGCAGCCACATCTCCCTTGGTGAGTGAGCAGCGGCTCTGGATTTTCTCTTGCAGTTGCTTCTCGGTCATAGGTTCATGCTGCACGATACGAATGTATTGGCGCTTTTCTCCTGTGCCCTGGGCATTGTTGAGCATGTAAATGTCGTATTTCAGTTCCATATTTCTTGTTGTTTGATGGTTCGTTGTTTTCTATATTCTTTGTCTTCTATGAAAGATGATGCAAATATATATAATAATGTGATAACTTGTATCTTTTGGTGTAAACTATTAGGTTTATTTAAACATTGGTATATGTCATATGATTATACGGCATTTGTCATCCGACCGTATGGTAAGTGTCGTATAATCACATGACAAATGTCACGCAATCGATATAATTGCTTTCTTGCATCGTTATAATTGTTTTCTTGCATCTTTATAATAGCTTCCTTGCATCATATAAGTCACAACATTGTTGCCATCCATCTCACCCTTGGCAATTCGCAGGGGAGGTATGTGATGAGGCTGAGACTATCTATTACACCTTCGGACCTGAGAAGGCGCAGGAAATGAGGTTCAGTGGATGCAAGGTAGAAGGTGAATAAAAGGCGTTTTTCAAGAAACGCTCATTCAGAATGAGTGGTTTTGCTCAGAATTACTCATTCAGAATGAGTAAAAATGATAGAAATTACTCATCGAGTGGTTATCGTAGGATAGTAAATGCTGTAGATGTTCTCTGGCTTCTCTTTCATGTCGGCATTGAAATTTACCTCTATTGGGGATGCGCTAATTTGAAGCAAAAATGCCATCTCCATCAAAACTGATAGAGGTGGCATTGGGTTCTATGCAGTATGTCCTTTCTTACATCACATTTGTATTAAATGAATGTGACTGAAAGTTGAGATTTTTATAATTTATTGTTCATATACTTTTTGATAAAGCGACCCACATGATTTTCTTGTAGAGTTGTTGGGAGGGCTTTGAATATTTTCTTCTGATTCGAAGAACTTTTTATCAAATGCTGATAGAACAGATAGCAGATGATACCAGGAGAATGGATATTGCTGAGTGCATATTCTGTGTACTTGCGCTCATCCCAATCTTTGTGGTTCTTGCTTTCCTCTTCCACCCACTGCTTATAGAAACTTGATCCTGTGAGGCTGTAGTAACCATTGTGTACGCTTAGCTCTGCTATCTCTCCTGGTACAAAAGGAATGTCTATCCATTCCGAGCAGATGGTTCCATCTTTCATCAGTGCTCTCACTCTTCCCATGGTAATGTCCTTCAGGTCGTGCTTGTATGAGAAGTTTGTGCCGTTGGTAGCCACAAGAATGGGCTCTACATACATATCTGTTTCGTCTTTATAACTGATAAAATAGCCACGATCCCAAAGCTCTGGGTCACGCTTGCCAATAATCTCAAAGTTGCCTTTCAGGTTGGTCTGAGCATCTTTTAGCATCTTGGTCAATTGCTCGTTAGGCACTTCTTCTTCTTCTTTTTCTTCTTTGGTCTTTTCTTTTGGAGCAGCCTTTTCTTCTTGGGTGTCTATTGGGGTAAGATCAATTGTATAGTGGTTGGCATTATATGGTTGCTGTTTTATTTCGTCAGCTACGCGGTGCTTGTTTAAAGGAGCTTTTCCTTCTACGATGCAGATGTTTCCTTCATAGCCTTTTTCGTTAACCCAACCATTCTCTACGATATGACCCCATTCTATAGCACAGACTCTGCGCATGCCATAGTGACCCATTTGTTGGCGATTGATAAGGACGCTATATCCCGAGAAATTTCCAACCATAATAAGGTCGTTGCCTACGGATATGTCAAAGTTCATCCATCTCTCCAGTGGGTTGTTGTTTCCATCCACCATATAGTAAAAGTCAGTTGCTGGCTGATTGCAATCTTTCTGAAAAGCCTTGTTGATTCTGTCCAGCTCCTTGAGAAACTCGTCTTTCTTGAGTGTCTTAAAGCGATATTTTTTCCAACTCCATTGTGCTGTGTCACCAACCTCATTTTTTGCTCCTGATTGATTCATGGTGAACGCCTTGTTGCTTACCAATTTCTCCAAAGCCTCTTTGAAATAAGACTTTTGTGCCTGTGCTCCCATTGATGAGAACATCATGAGCAATAAATATATGATATACTTTTTCATGTTCTTTGTTCTTTAATGTTTATACCTTAATTATATATACTTTCTTTAGAGTTTAACGGTGATTCGCCGTATTTGTTGGCGGTCATCCTCACTTTGCACGGCATTGCATGTAGTGGCTTGAACCTCTGCTGTCTGCATTTTGAAAAGATGCTCTTTGGGCAAGGTTGACATAGGGAAGAGTACCGGACCTTTTTCTTCGGTGTCTGGCATGTCATCTCCAAACTCAGCTTTAGGCTTAGCCTCCCTTTTGGGAGCATTGAGCTTGGCGAAAGTCTTTTTCTTCTCGTATGTTCTGCTCTCTTCTGTGATGGATTTTTCTGCTGTATTTTCCTTTTCTGCCGTCAAATTCTTTTCTTGTGTCATCGCTTTTTGCATCGGCTGTGTAGCCTTTCTCACAGCCATTGTCGCATTGCCCGACGCAGAAGTGGTATCCTTGGGTGGTTGCAGGATGATAGCGATGATGCCAGCCACGCATGCTGCGCAAATCCATGGAAAGATACGCAAGGTGCGATGGCTGACCAAGCTCTTCCTTGCCTTCTCTATTACTTGTTGCTTGGTTTGGGAGGAGGCATGGAAATCACATTGAGGTTGGAGCAGTTGCTCTATATCCTCAAATCCTTTGTCATTATGGATGTTCATTTGATCTTTCATATACTTTTCTCCTTTCTGAGTCGTTGTTGGATATGTTGGATGGCATAGCGATAGCGAGATTTCACGGTAGCTTCTGGTATCTCCTCCAGTTCGGCTATCTCTCGGAACGTCAAGTTGTCGTAACATTTCATTCTTACGATTTCCGCTTGCTCCTGTGGAATATCTTCCAGCAGTTTTGATATTCTGAGAAATTCCTCGTGTATTTGTTTGTCACCATTGCTGTTAGGTATGCTTGCCGCTTCATTGATAGCTATGATTTGCGGACGATTTTTGCGCAAGTAGTCTCGGCATGCGTTGCTAACAGAGCGAATGATGTAGCGGTCCAACTCTTCCACTTGTTGCCCTTCTTTCAGTTTCTTGAAAGCTGCAAGCAGCACCTCTTGCACAATATCTTCTGCATCCTCACGTTGCCCGATTCGAATATAGGCAAAACGAAATAGCCAGTCTTGCCGATTGTCGACAAGACTCTCCAGTTGTTTTATGAGTTTTGGGTTGTCTATATTCATTCGTTTCTTGTTTTTATGTTTCTAACTTTACTCATATAAACGTATATTTCTCAAAAAAGATTTAAAAAATACTCTTTTTTTTCATTTATTTGTTACTATTGTGATTGTTTATGTAAAAATGAATGCTACGAAGTATGGAACATAAGAAGATAGTGATAGTTTGCGTAAAAAGAATAGGCACGCATCCTTTCGTGGGTGCGTGCCTATACCTTTTATTATATTGCTACCTTTAAATCACCTTGACTCTCTTTTTCTCTCCTCTTCCATCAATCACGATTTTCTCGAAGACGATGGCTGGGTCGTTAGGAGTGAGGGTGAGGGTGTGGATGCCATCGGATGAGGCTGGCAGCTCTAGCTCTATCACCTTGTCCACGATGCGAGTGGCTATCGTTGGATAATAGATATTGTAGATGTTCTCCGGCTTCTCGTTCAAATCTTTGTTGAAGTTAACCTCTACAGGAGAAGCGCCATCTAAACTTACACCATAGGTTAAGCCGCCCTTGTTGAGATAATCCAAGGTTGATTTGGTAATCACATGAATGCGAACCTTCTGCTTGCCATTAAATGCCTTGCCATCCGAAGTTTTGCTAACTTGCATCTTAAACTTGTAAGTGATGCTGGCTCCCTTTACACTCTTGGTATACGGCATCAGAGTCATTGCCGATACGCTTTTGCCCATGAATGGAATCTCTGTCCATTTTGCCTCGGCAGCATCCGTCTTGCTGCTATAGTAAGGAGCTTCGATTTCTACCACGCCGTTGTTTTCGCTGATAATCACTCCATCCTTGGAGGTTACCCGGAAGAGCTCCGGACAGGTATCTTTCTCGAAATCATCATTCCAACTCTTATAGCCGATATGCTTCTGGGTCATCATGCCGTTCCACTTGCCGCCAGCCATCTTATGATTGTAATAGTCGCAGATGAGTGAATCGCGCTTGAAGAGGCGCTCGCATTCATCAGCCCATACATTCGCCTTCGGATTGCCCTGCTTGTAGAGGGCATGGTTCTGTGCCTGGGCAAAGTACATCTGGTGCAGATTGCTCATCAGCTCGATAGGGAAGAGGATGATCTGGCGATAGGCATCGTGATAGGATGCCGGCAGACTGTTGTACTGGCGCAGCGCATCGGCTTCGAGCTGGAGATACTGGTTTACCACCTCCTGCCATTCTCCGTTTTCCAGACTGTAGGTGTTCTTGTCGAGCATCTCAGGGGTGCAGCGGCCATTGTACTTGCAGATGAGGTTAAGAATGCGTGCTGCTTCATCGGCCTGCGATTCACCAAACTGCTGTGCGCACCAGTCGCGGGTATGGCGGGTGATGTTGTTTACATCGTATTTACGTGGATTCCAAGCCATGTCCATAAACTGGCTGATAGGATATTCCATCGGCTTGAGGTCGCCAACATTAAGAATCCAGAGACGGTCAATGCCATTCTCGTAAGCAAGTGTCAACTGTTCCCAAGGATTCTGCACAGGAGTAACGTTGAGCATCTTTGAGTTTCTTGGAGCACCTACGTAATCTACGTGATAGTATAAGCCCCAACCGCCTTTGTGTTTGCGTTCCTTGGCATTCGGCACACGGCGCACGTTACCCCAGTTGTCATCGCAGAGCAGGAGGGTTACGTCATCAGGCACCTTCATGCCCTTGTCGTAGTAATCCAACACCTCTTTATATAGTGCCCAGACCTGTGGGGTTTCGCTAGCCTTCTTTCCGGTTACGTCAGCGATAATCTTACGCTGGTCGTTGATGATGTTGGTCATCAGCTTTGTATCAGCCTCTGCGCTCATCGCCTCATCGCCGTCGCCACGCATTCCGATGGTTACAATCTGTTCGGTTCCCTTCATTCGCTCAATGCCTTCACGGAAGAACTTCTGCAGGCTAGCCTTGTTCTTCTGATAGTTCCAAGGTCCCCATCCCTTTCGGTTGCGGGCATATTCCTGGTGGTTGCGTGCCATCGGCTCATGATGGGAAGTGCTCATCACTACGCCCATTTCATCTGCCGTCTTCTCGTTTTCCGGATCGTCGGCATAGAATGCCCAGCCCCACATGGCAGGCCACATCATGTTACCTCTCAGTCGTAATACCAGTTCGAAGACGCGCTGATAGAAACGGTGGTCGCCGTAATCGGTGCCGTAGGTGTTCTTTACCCACGAGGTTAGGCAAGGTGCCTCATCGTTGAGGAAGATGCCGCGATAACGTACGGCTGGTTCGCCATCTGTATAGATTCCTTTGTTTACGAAAATGGAATCGTGATGCTCTACAGGTACGTCTGCCCAGTCATACCAAGGCGATACGCCCATCTGCTGCGAGAGTTCGTAGATGCCATAGATGGTGCCTCGGCGGTCGCTGCCTGCGATGACGAGCTGACCGTCTATGAGTGTGATGATAAACTTTTCCCGTTTTCCCTTCAGCAGATTTCCGTTGATGCGTTTCTGTTTAACCAGTTGGTCGATGGCTGTAGAATGACCTATAGTACCTACTAAGATAGTTGGTCGGGCAGTGTCGGCTTTTTTCAGAAAACCGGCATCCGTGGTGAGGGTGGCTGTGGCTCCACTCACACTTTTGATATCTTTCAGCAGGGCATGAGCAGCATAGCTCACTCCCTTGCAGTCGTTGGTATCCATGTAGATTTCTACTCGGTTGTTGGCATTCAGCAGCAAGTCTCCTTGCTTGAAATTCACAAATCTGTCGGCTGCGCTCATGCTGATAGTTGAGAGCAGGGCAGCGCTTGCCAGGAATGTTCGCTTGATGTTGTTTAGTTTCATGTTTATTTATCTTGTTGTTATTTTATCCGATTGTCAGCAATGTGTTTTTGCCGGTTGCAAAGATAGCCAAAACTATCCGAATGTACCTTATTTTATGTAACCTTTAGTTTTTAATATGTTTCATTTTTACTTTTCTGTCCGTTTCTCTTTGTGTTTTCAAAGAAAAATAGTAATTTTGCATAGTAAAAACAGAAAAAAGAATATATATAATGATAGACAGACCGACGATAGCAAAAATTATGGATGCCACCAAGATAGAAGAGGTGGTATCTGAATTTGTTACGCTCAAGAAGCGTGGCATCAATTATGTCGGCTTGTGTCCTTTTCATAACGATTCCAATCCATCTTTCTCTGTATCTCCAACAAGAGGTATCTGTCATTGCTTTACCTGTGGAAAGGGAGGCAATGCAATCAACTTTCTGATGGAACTGGAACAGATGACCTATCCAGATGCCCTTCGCTGGCTCGCCAAGAAATATAAAATAGAGATTCAGGAACGGGAACTGACCAATGAAGAAAAACAGCGCGAGAGCGAAAGAGAATCCATGTTTATCGTCAACGATTGGGCGGCGAAATATTTTCAGAATATTCTCTTGCATGATGTGGATGGTATCGCTATCGGTATGGCTTATTTCCGAGGAAGAGGTTTCAGAGATGATATCATCAGGAAATTCCAGTTGGGTTTTGCGCTCCCTAAGCGTACTGCTCTTGCTGAAGCGGCTAAGGCGGCTGGCTATAATCCGAAATATCTGGTTGATACGGGACTCTGCTTCAAGGTGGATAAGGACGAAGCCGGCAATAAGTCGGGTGAGGATAAAATTCTTGACCGTTTCTCGGGCAGAGCCATCTTCCCCTGGTTCAGCGTGAGCGGCAAGGTGGTAGCTTTTGGCGGACGAGTGCTCGACAGCAGAACCAAGGGCATCAGCCAGAAATATGTCAACTCGCCTGATAGCGTTATCTATCATAAGGAGCGCGAACTCTATGGACTCTATCAGGCCAAGAAGGCGATAGCGAAGGAGGATTGTGTCTTTATGGTGGAAGGATACACCGATGTGATTTCGATGCACCAGTGCGGTATCGAAAATGTAGTGGCCAACTCGGGTACGGCGCTGAGCGTGCATCAAATCAGACTGCTGCACCGCTTTACCAGTAACATCGTTCTCCTTTATGATGGCGATAAAGCGGGTATTCATGCTGCGCTGCGAGGTACCGATATGCTGCTCGAAGAAGAGATGAACGTAAAGGTGCTCTTTCTTCCTGACGGCAACGACCCTGACAGTTTCGCCCGCAGTCATTCGGCAGAGGAATTCAGAAGATATATTCAGGAGAATCAGACCGACTTCATACAGTTTAAGACCGATATTCTGCTACGTGGTGTGACAGATCCAGTAAAGCGAAGCCAGGCTATCAATTCGATTGTAGAGAGCATCTCGAAAATCAAGAATCAGATAACGCGCGCTTCTTATATCACCGACTGTTCTCACCGTTTGGGCGTGAACGAGGCAATTATCGTGAATGCCTTGAATAATTTTGTGCGCAACGGTATGAGTGAGCAGGTAAAGGCAGAGCGACGTGCAGCGGGATTGAAAGATTCGCCTGTAGCGGCAGCGCAGCAGGCCCAATCTGTGATGAGAGCGGTTACCCCACTGGATAAACTTCTGGAAGTAGAAGGACTTCTGGTACAGTTGATTATTCATCATGGCGACCAGCTCATCACGGTACAGGATGTAGACGGAAATGATGTGGAGGTAGCTGTGGCCCAGTATATCAGTCTTGATTTGGGTGGAGATGGCTTTAAGTTTCATAATGATTTATATAATCAGATTATGCAGGAGGCTGTGGAGCATCTTGAAAAAGAAGATGATTTTGTGGCAGAAACTTATTTTGCCAATCATCCGAATCCGGAAATCAGCAGGTTGGCAGGTTTGCCTACAGGTGACCAGGAGGTCTCTACGGCTAGTCTGCAGATGAAGATGAGTGCCGACAAACTCCGTCAGTTTGTCTTTAAAGACATCTTGAGCTTCCGTACTCATTATATTGCTCAGCGTATTATTGAGGTACAGCAGGAGTTTGCCAAGAATCCGACCAATCGTGAACTGCTGCAGGAGTTTATGAAACTCAAGCAGATGAACACGCTTCTGGCGAGTCAGGCAAACAATATCTTCAATTAACCGGAACTCCTGTCCTGTGGGGAGGAACTCTGTAAAGAAGTATTAGAGATTTAAAAGGAGAAATGCTATATGATTTATTTTCACTGGATATATCTGTTGCTTTATGTCGTGATAACCGTTCCGGCTATCATCACCGTCTTGATGGACAATCGTCAGCCCGCCAAGACGATGGCATGGATATTGGTCTTCTTCTTCATCCCCTTTGTGGGTATCATCTTCTATTTCTTCTTCGGACAGAATACCCGCAAGGAACGGCTTATCAGCGACCGCAGCATGGACCAGCTCACCAAGCGCTCCATGCTCGAGTTCGTAGAGCAGGAGAATCTTCACCTGCCAGACAGCAATAAACCGCTGATGAATCTCTTTGCTAACCAGAGTTGGGCGCTGCCTTTTAAAGATAATCAGGTGGATATTTATACTGATGGCTACGATTTCTTCCTTACCTTATTATATAATATAGGACAGGCAAAGCATCATATTCATCTCGATACCTATATCTTCGAAGCCGATGCCTTGGGATATCTGATAGCTGATGCTTTGATCGATAAGGCGGAGCAGGGAGTAGAGGTGCGACTGATTTATGATGATGTAGGCTGCTGGAAGGTGAAGGATGAATTCTTTGAACGTATGCGTGATGCAGGCATTGATGTACATTCGTTCATGCCAGTCCGCTTTCCGGCTTTTACGAGTAAGGTAAACTATCGTAACCACCGCAAACTCTGTGTCATAGATGGTAAAGTGGGCTTTATCGGCGGCATGAATATAGCTCTGCGCTATGTGAAGGGTGATAAGAAACAGGCCTGGCGCGATACGCATCTCCGTATTGAGGGCGGTGGCGTTTACGCCATTCAGAGAGCCTTTCTGGTAGACTGGTATTTCGTAGACCGTACGTTGGTTACCAATCGCCAGTATTATCCACCGGTCAGTGTGCATATCCACAATAATTGTCTCGTACAGATAGTTACGGGCAGTCCTATCAGTCCTTGGCCTGATATCATGCAGGGCTATGTCCGCATCCTGCTTCAGGCCCGGAAGTATGTGTATATGGAAACGCCTTATTTCTTGCCAACCGAACCTGTATTGTTTGCCATGCGAACAGCAGCTTTGGCGGGTGTGGATATCCGTCTGATGTTGCCCCGTCATGCTGATGCCAAACTGGTTGAGTGGGCATCACGTTCGTATGTGATGGAGGCGATAGAGGCTGGCGTAAAGGTTTATCTCTATACGGCAGGCTTTAATCATAGTAAATTGCTCGTAAGTGATGATAATCTCTGTACGATAGGCAGTACGAATATCGACTTCCGGAGTTTTGAGAATAATTTCGAAGCGAATGCGTTCTTCTTTGATGAGGAGATGGCACAGCGCGTGAAGGCTGTCTATCTGCGGGATGAGGCGAAGAGCATCCTGGTAGATGATGTATCTTATTTCGTAAAACGTCCGTTCCTGCAGCGTCTTTTCGAGAGTACGGTAAGATTGCTCTCGCCGCTGTTATAACGAATAAATCCCCGTTTGCATCTTGTCTGGTGCAAACGGGGATTTTTTTTATCTGAATATTGAGAAGTTTACGCTTCCGTAACTTCTGTGCTCCAGAAATCGTGGATGCTCGGAGAAATCATAGTCTTTGCCATGCTCAAAGACGAAGATGCCTCCTTCGTTGAGATAGTCGCCATTCAGAACGAGGTCTGGAATCTGCGGCAACTCCTTCAGGGCGTATGGAGGATCAGCAAAGATAAAGTCAAACTTCTGCTTGCAGGTCTTCAGAAAACGGAATACATCACCACGAATCAGAATATCCTTGTCTTCGCCCAACTTCTGAAAACATTGGCGTATGAAGTTGGCATGATCGCGGTCGGCCTCTACGCTGATTACCCGGTTGCAGCCTCGTGATACCAGTTCGAGCGAAATGCTGCCCGTACCGGCAAAAAGGTCGAGGGCAGAGGTATCTTCGAAATCAATATATCCCTGCAGCACATTAAAGATGTTCTCCTTTGCAAAATCTGTTGTCGGACGCGCCTTAAACGAACGTGGAATGTCGAAATGGCGTCCCTTATATAGTCCTGTTATGATTCTCATTTGTTTTAATGTTGAATATTGAATATTAAATGTTGAATGTTGAGTGGGGCTAGCGCCTTTTTGTCAACGCACTTTACTTACTTAAGTACAGCGCCATCAAATCGAATGGCAGACCTTTAATCTCTGTGATGGGCGCACGGTTGAATTCGGCGGCAGGATTCAGAATGAAGGTCTTCTTGATGTAGAGTTTCGTGTTGTAGAGGAACCAGTCCTTATCCGGAACATTGCCTGATACATGCAACTCATCCTGCATCTGGTTGAATCCTAACTGCTTCCATACATAGAGAATGAAATAGAGGGCATCCTTGGCATGCTCGGCATTGAACGAGTTGAAGAATTTGAAACGGTTCTTCTCGAAACCGAAAACGTCCAGCTTCTTGTCGTGGAAATAAACATAGAGCTTGCGGTGAATGCCGGTGAAACTGCGATGATGCAGATAGTGCCACATCGGTTGCATGATAGGTGTGAAGCGAACATCCTTGAAGTTGTCTTCTACCACCATCTTCAAATCCTTGTTGATAGGGAATACCGCTACCGCATTCAGTTCCGGCTGCACTCTGTAGAGAATGGCATCGCTGTTATGACTGTTGAAGGCATGCTGATAGAGCACATCGATATCCTCTTCATGAAATTCTTCAATCGGAACCAGCAGGATAGGCGAATCGAGATATACGCGTACCTTCTGGTATCCCCGCTGCAGGAGAGTACTCTCCTTGAAAGCCTGACGCAAGTTGGCTGCCATCGAAACACCACTCTTTACTGTATAAGGTTCATAGATGAGCTGATGCTCAGCTTCACGGTCAACTACCGAAAAACTGAGGGCGTTTCTGCTCACGCGGATGGTGAGTCGTGCTTGCTGAATGTTGTTACCTTTTATTTGCATATCTGTTACCAATTACCTGCGTTGTTATTATCTGTCGTTAAATCGCCTATCTTGAGTCCGGGATAGTTGCCGGCATAGTTGGCCTCCTCTATCTTCTGCTGGATGGAACCTTCATCGAGTCCGTCGAGGAAGGTTTCATAACCGGCCCCACATTCCATCACTGGAATCTGCTTACCGCTTTTTCCTACGATAACCGTGGCAGCAAGTGTAAACTTCTTACCGTCGGCATAGGGAATGTATTGGGCATCTTCCTGTAAGAACTTGCCTTTTACCAGTGTCGGAAAATCGCCTGTATATACGCCATGTTTCGCCTTGTATTTCTCTTCAGCCTGACGTATCTGCATCAGTTTCTCCTTCACCTCTGCTTCTCTGCTAGCCATGGCTTTCTGGAAGCGGATGGGCTGGCTTACACTCAGAATACAGAGTAGCATCATGATGATGACGCATGCTCCCAAAATATAATTATTCTTTATTCTTTTTCTCATTTCAAAAAGTATTATTACTTTTGCACAGCAAATAGGTGCAGTAAATTTTCTGCAAAGATACTAAAAGTTTTCGAAATATGAACATTGAAGAGTTAAAATATCAGATATTACAGCAATTTGGCTTTCCGCCAACCCCAGAACAGGCTCAGGCGCTCGATGTTTTCGTGCAGTTTATGACGGATAGTAATCCTCATGCTGTGATGATTCTCCGGGGTAGTGCGGGTACCGGTAAGACATCGCTCTCGGGTGCTATCGTCCGTACGCTCCGTGCTGTTCGCCAGAAGGTGATGCTCCTTGCTCCTACGGGTAGGGCGGCTAAGGTCTTCTCTCTGAACAGCGGGATGCCTGCCTATACCATTCATCGCCGCATCTATCGCGAAAAGGCGTTTGCCGGAGTGGATGGACAGTTCAATCTCAATGATAATCTCTATACTGATACGCTTTTTATGGTGGATGAGGCTTCGATGATTGCCAATCTGGGATTGGGCGGAACCACCTTTGGCAGCGGCTGTCTGCTAGATGATCTGATTCATTTTGTGTATCAGGGACGTAACGACCGCCTCTTGCTGATTGGCGATAAGGCACAGTTGCCTCCTGTTGGTGAGGAAGAATCACCAGCTCTTTCTGCTGCGATGCTCCAGGGGTATGGACTGTCGGTTTATGAGTGCGATTTGAACGAAGTAGTCCGTCAGAGTCAGCAGTCGGGCATCCTCTTTAATGCTACCCGCATCCGTCAGATGATTACCCACGATGACATTACCCAACTGCCTAAAATCCGTTTCTCCGGTTTCTCGGATATCAGGGAGATGCCGGGCGCAGAACTCATCGAGGCACTTGGCGACAGCTATCATCAGGTAGGACTGGACGATACCATTGTTGTGACTCGTAGCAACAAGCGAGCCAACATCTTCAACCAGGGCATCCGCAACATGGTGCTTGATAGGGAAGAGGAACTCGAGAGTGGCGACATGCTGATGATTGTGAAGAACAATTATTATTGGATGGAGGAAGAAAGAAAGAAGATAAAGGAAAGTGAAGAAAGAAGAGTGAAGAGTGAAGAAACTGCGTTCGGCGGCCGAAGGGAAAGCCAATTTAATAGTTTAACTAATCATAAAGTTCAAAGTTCAAATCTCAAAGTTCAAAGTAACGAACTTCCTGCTTTCCTGGCTAATGGCGATAGGGCGAAGGTGATGAAGGTGAGCCGTCGCATCGACCTCTACGGCTTTCATTTTGCCACCCTTCTGTTGAAATTCCCCGATTATGACAATTATGAACTGGAGGCTACGGTTCTGCTGGATACTTTGACGAGTGAGGCGCCAGCCTTGACCCATGAGCAGCAGGAACAGCTCTTCCGGCAGATAGAAGAAGATTATCAGGATATTCCGCTCAAGGCGGATAGAATGAAGGCAATCCGCCAGGATTCGTATTTCAATGCTCTGCAAGTGAAGTTTGCTTATGCCGTAACCTGCCATAAGGCACAGGGTGGACAGTGGGCGCATGTCTATGTAGATCAGGGGTATATGACGGACGATATGCTTACTCCCGATTATATCCACTGGCTCTATACTGCATTTACACGAGCCACAGAGATGCTATATCTGGTGAATTGGCCAAATACGCAGATAGAAGGAGAGTGATATTACTCTTCTTCTTTTGTTCAGGATTTGTATGAAAGAAAAAAGTCCGGCTCTCTTTCGAAAGTCGGACTCTTAAATTTTTGAGTTATTTTTGGGAAAAGTGGGTAGTGATGGATTCGAACCACCGAAGGCATAGCCAGCAGATTTACAGTCTGCCCCATTTGGCCACTCTGGTAACTACCCAAAAGCTTTATATCTCAAAAGCGAGTGCAAAGGTAATGCTTTTATTTGATATTACCAAATTTTTTCGGCACTTTTTTCTCTTTTTCTTTAAAAATGTTCATTTTTCCCTATAAAATAGGTTTTTCCTCCTCTTTTCCCTTTTTACTTTTTTACCCTTTTACCTTTTTACTTTTTTACCTTTTTACCCTTTTACCTTTACCACATGTCTTCTGCGGTGTTTCCTCGACAGCCTTCTGTGCTTGTAATGCTCATACTTCTTGATGGCAACGAATACCGTGAGGGCAAGGACTACGGCCAGCAGGAAGATAACGATGCCGCCGCCCAGATTGTCGCCCTTCACCTTCGACCACATATCCAATACCTCGGGAGTATGATCGCCGGCATCATGAATCATGGCGCATCGGGCTACTATGCTGCTGTCTGGATACATGATAGGGTTGAGATGGGCATTCCTGCCTTCCTCGCCAAAGAAGTAGGCCAGATTTACAGGTTGGGGATAAGCCTCAGTATCGCTCATAGCTTCTAATACCTTCTTGCCTGCCACGCTGCTCACATATCCTGTAGTCTCCATATTGGCGAGTGCCACGTCTTCCTGACAGAGATAGTTGATGAAATAGGCGGCAGCCTTCGGATTGCGGGAATATTTAGGGATTACCCAACCGTCGAACCATACATTGCTTCCTTCTTTCGGTACTTCATATCCCAGTTCTACACCCACTTTTCCGGCTTCTTCAATTGCCCAGACGGCATCACCGCTCCAGGTCATATTGAGATAGGCTTTGCCTTTGGTCATGGTCTCCTTGCCGAAGTCGGCTTCCCATCCTTCAATGTTTGGCTTCAGGGCTTTCAGCTCTTTTTCTACTGTGGCTACGGCAGCGGGTGAATAGTCGTTCATCAGCTGTGGTACGGTCACCCTGCCTGTTTCCAGGTCTTTGCGATGTGCCCAGATGAGGGCGGTGCCATAGGAGTCGCGGTAGGAATCCTTCATCAGGAGTTTGCCCTGATATTTTCTGTTCCATAAAGTTCCCCAGGTCTGTGCATCACTTATAGGTACGTGCACCTTATTATATAGAATGCCACAGGTTCCCCACATGTAAGGCACGGCATAATGGTGGGCGATGCGCCCATTGTTGGAGGTGGCATCTATCTGCTCAACAATGTATGGTGATACGTTGCTGATATAGTTGGGCGTTTTGCCGAAGGCGGTGTCGATAGGTAGGAGAAGGTCTTTGCGGAGCATGCGCTCGATGATATATTCTGACGGGCATACCACGTCGTAGTCTTCATGACCTCGCTCTATCTTGGTAAGCATCACCTCATTGATGTCGAAGGTCTGGTAGATGACGCGAATCTTCTTGCCGGTCTGCTGTTCATACCATTTCGGGAAGTTGGCAAGAACGTCTTCATCTATATAATCAGCCCAGTTGTAAACCTTCAGAATCTCCTCACGGTTCTCTTTGTTGTAACAGGAAGAGAGCGGCAGAATCATCAGCAGGAAAAGAAGGAGAAAGACGATGGCCTTAACTCCTTTTACTCCACTGACTCCTAATAATATCTTGTTCTTCATTCTCATTTCTTCTTATTTTTCTCAGAACGTTTGTTGATGATAATCAGCATCACCAGTACCAGTACGAAGATGATTGTGCTCAGCGGACGAAGTTCTGGAGTCAGTCCTCCCTTTCTGGCATCGGCATAGATGAATGTGGAGAGGGTTTCCAGACCTTCGTTACCTATCGTGAAGATGGTGACGGCGAAGTCATCGATACTCATCGTGATGGCAAGCATGAAACCGGAAATCATACCCGGCAATATCTCTGGGATGATGACCTTGCGAAGTGCCTGCATCGGAGAGGCACCCAGATCGAGTGCCGCCTCATAGAGGTTCGGATTCATCTGCTTCAGTCTTGGCATCACACTCAGGATAACGTATGGCAGACAGAAGGTGATATGTGAGAGTACCACGGTAGTATAGCCCTGCGGAATGCCCAGCGTGATGAAGAGCAGAAAGAGCGAGATACCGATGATGATGTCGCCGTTGAGTATCGGAATGTTGTTGACAAACTGGATGGCATTACGTGCATACCGGTTGCGCAGGTTGTAGATGCCGATGGCTGTCAGGGTTCCGAAGAGCGTGGATACGGTTGCGGTAATCAGGGCGATGGTTACTGTATTGACCAGTGCCGCTGTGAGCGAATGGTGCGTGCCTTCTGCAAAGAGATTCTTGTAGAGCTGCAGCGAGAAACCCGTCCAGTTGCCCATCACCTTGGCTTCGGTAAACGAGAAGATGATGATGATGAAGATAGGGGAGTAGAGTAGCAGCAGGAGCAACCAGAGATAGCCTTGGCAGAATACTTTCTTCATCATATCCTTACTAAATAATGACTGCATCATCTGATACCTCCTTCCTGTTTACTGCCATCACCTGCGATGAGGGTGGAGGCGCCGATGAGGAAGAGCATGATGAGCGAGAGGGCTGCACCGTAGTTCCACATCGAATTGTTGATGTTCTCCTGGATGGTGGTACCGAAGAGCTTGATGTTGTTCATCGTCAGCAGTTCGGAGATAGCGAAGGTAGAGATGGTTGGCATGAATACCATCAGGATGCCACTCGCTACGCCCGGCATGGAGAGTGGCAGGATGACCTTGAAGAACTGCTGCCAAGGCGATGCTCCCAGGTCTTCGGCTGCCTCAATATAACTGCGGTCCATCTTCTGCAGGGTGTTGTAGATAGGGTAAATCATGAATGGGATGAAGTTGTAGACCATACCGAACAGAAGGGCGCCTTCGCCCAGCGGAAGGTCGGCAAAATCGAAGAGGGCCACGGTGGCAAGTGTGCGCACCAGTATGTTTACCCACATCGGCAGAATGAAGAGCATGACGATGGTGTTGGCATACTTCATCTTGGTTTGTGTCAGAATATAGGCTGCCGGATAGCCCAGCAGAATGCAGAGCAGGGTGTTGAGAAAGGCGATGCCTATCGAATACACAAAGGTGTTGATGGCTTCGGGATGTGCCAGGAACTTCTGGAAGTTGTAGAGCGTCAGGGCTCCGTTCTCATCGGTAAATGCGAACACTACGATGAGAAGCAATGGCAGTACCACAAATATCGCTGCAAAGATGGCGTAAGGTATCGACCAGCTTTGTCGCGAAGAGATAAACTTGATAATGTTCAATTTATAATTGATAATTAGGAATTAATAATTTTTATTCAAACGAAATATTCTCCTGAGGGATGGTGATAGCCACATGATCACCTAAATCCCATACATCCTGTGTATCTACATAGAGTTTCTCGCCCCAGTCGGTATCTATGGTGAGATGATAGTGGTCGCCCTTGTAGAGAATGAAGCTGATGTCGCCTGTAAAGGTTCCTTCGCTCTCGTTGTCGAAGAGTTCTATCTTGTTGAAAGGTACGTTCACCCGGATGGTTTCGTTTCCGTTTTCATCGGTCTGAATCTTGTCCTTCATTTCTGCCGGAATCTCCATCTGGTATTCGCAGCCCAGGAATTCTATCGTTCCGTCGCCGTTTACCTTTGCATCGAAGGTATTGGTGATGCGCTCCTTCTTCATGATGTGAATATTGTCGGGTATCACGCTCATTCCTATCGTCTGACCTACTTCGAAATGCTTGTAGTTCTGGATGAGAAATTCGTTGCCCTTCTCGGTTTCTGCCAGCATCTCGTAGTGTACTCCCTTGAAGATGGAAGAGGTTATCTTGCCTACAAACTGGGCGTGGGCGGTATCGGTGGAAACTTCGATATCCTCAGGACGTATTACGACATCCACTTCCTGGTTGCAGCCGAAGCCCTTGTCTACACAAGGCAGTTCGGTACCTGCCACATTCACCAGACAGTCGTGGACCATCGTTCCGCAGAGAATATTGCTCTCGCCGATAAAATCTGCAACAAAAGCATTGGCTGGTTCGTTGTAGATATCGGTAGGTGTACCTATCTGCTGTATCTCTCCCTCGCTCATCACCACGATGGTATTGCTCAGGGTGAGGGCTTCTTCCTGGTCGTGGGTTACGTATACGAAGGTTATACCCAGACGCTCGTGCATCTGCTTTAACTCCAGCTGCATGTCTTTACGCATCTTGAGGTCGAGTGCTGCAAGCGGTTCATCCAGGAGAAGAACTTCCGGTTCGTTGACGATGGCACGGGCGATGGCGATACGCTGCTGCTGACCGCCCGAAAGCGAGTTGACATCACGATATTCATAATCACTCATGTTCACCATCTTCAGGGCACGTTTTACCTTCGGCAAAATCTCTTCCTTCGGTGTGTGCTTGAGCTTCAGACCGAAGGCGATATTGTCGTAAACGTTGAGATGAGGGAACAGAGCGTATTTCTGGAATACCGTGTTTACATTTCGCTTGTAAGGAGGAAGGTTAGTAATATCGTTGCCGGCGATGGTGATGATGCCTTCGCTGGCGGTTTCAAACCCTGCCAAAAGTCTTAATAATGTCGTTTTTCCGCATCCCGAAGGACCCAGAATGGTCATAAATTCGCCCTTTCTTACATATAGATTGATGTTGTTGAGGGCTGTTTTCTCGCCAAATCTTTTCGACACATTCTTAATATCTATGATATGTTGTGCTGTCTTGTTCATTTTTGTTGTAAATTTGCGTGCAAAGTTACGCATTTTTCGATAAATATTGAAAGAAACAAAGAAAAAGTTGTATCTTTGCAAACGTTTTGTAGTATCTGATATACAGAACTGAATAATTATTGAATAAATATACATACATGATTGTTACAATAGAATGGATGGAGGAGTGGTTCAGTCGGTTCGACCACGAATATTTCGGGGGAAAGCTGCCTGTTCCAGAACTCGGACTTACTCATGCCAAGACTCGGTTGGGGCAACTTGCCTATAAGCGGGCCTCAAGATGGGGACGCACCAAACTCTACGATTTCAAACTCTCCATGTCTACTTATTATGATATGACCGACAAGCAGGCAAAGAGTGTCTTGCTCCACGAGATGATACATTATATCATCGGTTATACGGGACTGAAAGATACCTCGGCACATGGTGTCGTATTCAAGGGACTGATGGATAAGCTCAACAGCCAGTATGGCTGGGATATCAGAGTATCGACATCCACCAAGGGCTGGAAGGTAAGCGAAACCGTAAAAAGCAGGAAAGAGAAGAAGGGACCGCAGATTTATCTGATGCTTGCCATCGAGATGAATGATGGAAGGCATTATCTCTCGAGAGTGAATCCGAGTTTTGCCCGTCGCATCGATAATCAGCTGAAGACGGTCAGGGAAGTGGTTTCTCATCAGTGGTATACTACAATGGAGAACTATTTCGAAGACTATCCGCAGGTGCGCAGTTTGAGAGGAAGGCGCATCTCGAAGGCCGATTTCGGAAAGTTGCTCAATGTGCTCACTCCCTTTCAACTGTAATGTCGGGCGAATGTATAAGAAAAAGAATAACCAAAACTCATTATTGATATAAAATGAAAGAAACCTGGAAAATGATAGCCCTGCTGGCGATAGCCATTGGAGGACTGCTGGCTTATGCCTTCATTCCAGAGCAAGTGGCAGAAAACATTCCACTGAAACAGATTGCAATGGATGCGCTGACCGGTAAGAGTGAGGCTGAGCTTGCTGAAGAGGAAAAGGCTGACAGCATGATAAAGGAACCCGTGGATACGGCGGCGCAGCGAGTGCTGATCTTCGGCGACTCGATGTCGGAATATCTCGGTCTGCGACTGGCTGACTATGCCAACAAGAACGGTCACAAACTCACCTGTATCACCTGGGTGAGTTCGGGCACCAGAAACTGGGCTGCTACCGATACCCTGCAGCATTATATCCAACGTATCAAACCTACCCATGTCTTTGTATGTCTGGGCAGCAACGAACTGTATACGGCTGATATGAAGGGATGTGAAAAACGCATCCGTGCCATCCTGAGCAAGATTGGTAATATACCGACGATATGGATCGGTCCGCCAAACTGGTGTGAGGATAAGGGGTACAACAAACTTCTGCGTGAGATTATGGGGCCACGAGGCTATTATCCTAGCTATAAACTCACCTTCGAACGCCAGAAAGACGGTCGCCACCCAACCATGGCTTCATCTGCCATGTGGATGGATAAGATTGTTGAGTGGATGAATAGCGGACATTGTGTGCATCCGTTCCGGTTGGAAATGCCGGATAAGCATGACCGCAGATACAGACAGATAACCATTTTGCCTCCTGGAACAAAACACAGGGCTGACAGTACGCCTGTAAAGAAGGATTCTCTTTCTCTGCCTGTTGAAGGAACTTTGCCTGAGACCACAGAAAGTTCTGCTGCTACCAAGGAACCTGCAACTGCAGGAAAAACGGCGCCGGCTGCTGCTGAAAAGACGATTCCAGCGGTAAAACATGTAAACCATAAAGACTCCGTATAAGAAAGAGTTCAATAAATAATATCTTCAGAAAAGACAAATGAATTATTCAACATTCGAAATAAGTGCCTTGTGGCATTGGATAGAGCGGCTGTTTGTTTATCAGGCAGATTCTCCGCTTATGATGGGCAGCATTCCGTTTGCGCTGCTCTTCATCTTCTTCCTTGCCATTTATACCCTGCTCAAGAGCTATTCGCGCACAGCCATGATGATGTATGTCATCTGCTTCAGCCTTTTCTTTGCCTATAAGGTGAACGGAATGGTGATGTGGATGCTGCCGCTTACGGCTTGCATCAATTATGCCGTAACCCAGGAAATGAGACTGCATGAGGGAAAGGCACGCAAGGCGCTGCTCACCTTCGTGGTGCTTGTAGACCTGGCTCTGCTGTGCTATTTCAAATATACCAATTTCATCATTGGCGATGTAGTCAACGAGATGTTCAGCACCAACTTCTCCCTGCAGTCTATCGCTCTGCCTGTTGGTATCTCGTTCTATACCTTCCAGGCTATCAGCTATGCGGTAGATACCTATAAGCGCAAGTTTGACATGGAGGTAACGCTCCTGGAGTATTGCTTCTATCTCACCTTCTTTCCGCTGCTGATGGCGGGTCCTATCACCCGTGCCGCCAATCTGATACCCAGACTGAAACGAAACGAACAGGCTTCCAGCAGAATGCTGTGGACGGGACTCTTCCTTATCATGCTGGGTCTGGTCAAGAAGAATATGCTGAGCGATTATATAGCACAGTTCAACAACTGGGTGTTTGATGCACCGCAAACCTTCTCGGGTTTCGAGAATCTGGCAGCGCTCTTCGGCTATCCTGTCCAGATCTTCCTCGATTTCTCGGGATACAGCGATATGAGTATCGGTGTGGCAGCTATCCTGGGCTTCTATCTGCCCGACAACTTCTATTTCCCTTACCGCTCACTCTCGGTTACTGAGTTCTGGCGTCGCTGGCACATCTCGCTTTCCTTCTGGTTCCGCGATTATGTGTATATTCCGCTGGGTGGAAACCGGAAGGGAAAGGTGCGCATGTATTTCAACAACTTCCTCACCATGCTGGTGGCAGGCTTATGGCATGGCTCTTCCTGGATGTTCGTCATCTGGGGTGCTCTCCATGGCTTCGGACTTGTGGTGCATAAGTTCTTCAGCCGTCAGTTGGGCATTAGCATTCCCCGTACGCTGGTGGGCAATTCCCTCAGCTGGCTCATCACCTATTTATATATATGCTTTGCATGGTCGTTCTTCCGTGCCAAGGATTTGGGTGTGCTGGGGAAGATGTATGATAAGGTGGCAAATGATTTCAGCATCGATTATCTGGTGCCTTTCTTCCATGCCCGTCCTGCCTGGACGCTTTGCATCATCGGTGTCATGCTGAGTTATCTCTTTACCGAGCGCCAGTATCACCGTCTTCAGGCGCGGTTCATCCTTCTGCCTTGGGTGGCTAAACTGCTGCTCTTCATCATCTGTCTGCAGATGGTAGTTGAGGTTTCCCAGGAGAGTGTGCAACCGTTCATTTATTATCAGTTCTAGTTTCGATGGTTAATATTAATATATATATTTGAAGTAACAGACAAAACAGAAAAATTGTATGAAGAAACTATTATTCTTTTTGCTCCTGATGACGGCTGTCGTCGGTAGAGCACAGACATCGCTTGACTTGCTGCCAGCAGGCACCGAGGCTCCCGACTTCACGATTACTGACAGTAAGACGGGTAAGAAAATCTTCCAGCTTTCAGATAAGAAGACTCAGAAGGATAAAGACGGAAAGACGGTTCCGGGTGTCTGGACCGTGCTCGATTTCTGGGCTTCCTGGTGTCCAGACTGTAGAAGAGACATGCCGATGGTGAAGGCTATCTATGACAAATACAATACCAAGATCCAGGTAGTGGGTGTTTCTTTTGATACCGATGAGGCTAAGATGAAGAAATATCTGGGCGATAATCAGTATAGCTGGTTGCAATACTGTGAGTTTAAGAAATGGAAGGAAACTAAGATTTCCAAGGATTATCACATCTCGTGGATTCCTACTTCTTATCTTATCAATCCGGAAGGTAAGGTTGCATTCTCTACCGTGAAGGCGGAGGAGATGATGAAGAAACTGGATTCGCTCGACCAGGCTGGAGCTTTGAAACCTGCTCAGATGCAGACTGCTCTCAAGAAGGTGTATAATGAAAGCATCGATCCGATGGCTCAGATTGATGAGGCTTTGGCTAAAGCCAAGAAGAATGGCAAGTTTGTTATCTGTCAGGTAGGCGGTAACTGGTGTCCATGGTGCTTGAAGTTTGCCGATTTTGTGGAGAAGAATGCTGCGGTCAACAAGATGGTGAATGATCATTTCGAATATATTCATGTAAACTACAATCGCAGAAAAACTGCCGGTGATGCGGCGGTGAAGAAGGCTGAGCAGCTGATGAAGCGACTGAACAATCCTCAGCGTTTCGGATTCCCGGTCTTTGTGGTGCTCGATGAAACCGGAAAGGTTCTCCATATCCAGGATTCCAGTTTCCTGGAAGAGGGTAAGGGATATAACGAAGAAAAGGTGCTCAGATTCCTGAAAAGCTGGACACCTCAGGCTATTAAAGGATAAAGAAAGAGGGTGTGTCATTACTTATGACACACCCTTTTTCTTATTTGTAGAAATCTTTATTTTACTGCTACCTTTCTGCCGGCTACGATATAGATTCCTGGACGCAGGTTAACCTGGGCAGGAATACCGGCTGAAACGGATACCTTGGTGATAAACTGACCTCCGATACTGTAAACAGGAATCAACTTGGATTCTGACGAAACAATCGTGAGTACACCGGCTGCAGAACTGATGCGGACGTTGTCCTGGGCGGTTATCTGACTGATGCCTGTACTCTCGCCAGCACCAATCTGACCCACCTTAAACTTCACTCCGTCCAATAAAATTTCGCCATCACGGTCGGTTACCCAAACATACATTTCATTTGCTGTCTGGTTTAATGTAATGGTGCGGGTTGTAGACTCACCTGCCGGTACACACATGTATTCCTCTGCGTTGCTTGAGCCTTCTTTAAAGGTTGGTTTCGTGCTGGTTTTGCTGGTGTAAACTTTTATCAGACCGAGATATTCGCGCTGGCTGTCATTCCTGATGGTAATATCAAACGAATTGTCCATTTTAAGCCGGATAGCCTCGTTGCTCTTTAATTCAGCCGAAAGCTTATTGCCATTCAGCGTAAGCGATGTGGCTGTAGCTTCCAGCTCGAACGGAACAACATTCTCCATATAGGCACATACATCCCAGTTCTTACCATTATCAGTACTGTAGATTTCGTAAAGAACAGTGGCTCCTACAGGGAAGGCATAGTTGAGGTTGAAATCAATAAAGTTGAGTTCATATCCTTCCTTTGGATCCATCGCATTAAATTTTAACTTGAAACTCTGCGTGATTGGCGTATATGAACCGTCATCTTTTCTGATACCAAGAGCAACTAAGCCTTCGAACTTATTGTAGGTAGGATTAGAAAATACAGGTGTAACCGTTAGTGAAAATTTCTCTGATGCATTTTTGCGCTCGCCCTTGGTGATGTTACATTTTCTGTAATCTTCATAGGCATCAGCGTAAAGAGAATGCTCTTTTACCAGCGGCTTATCCTTGATTCCGTTGTCCGGCGCAATGCCGATGATGATGGAGCAGGCGCGGTTATATCCGTTAGCAGATTCTCCTGCACCTGTTCCACGGACTGCAGGGTCGAGGAGGGTGATGTCGAAATATCCATCGCTGTGGCCTGACCAGCCCCAGTTGATGTGATAGAGACCTTCTCCGTCAGAACCATCGCAGACAAACTGGTGGCCGCTTTTATCAGAAGCAGCACCGCCATAGAGGATAGGGCGCTTGGCCTCCAACTCCCGGTCGAGAATCTCCTTCCATTCTGCCAGCGTATAGAATGAACGGTAAACCTCCTGCAAGAGGTCAGCATCATAACCGAAATAGGTTGACATATCTTCCGGGAGTACCCATGCACCCGAAGAATCTCCGTAATCCATCTGTACTGCCGCTCCGCAATGGAACATCAGTTTGGCTACTGCATCGGCTTGAGTGGTGGTGTATTTCCCTTGGGTATAAGTTGGGAGCATATTGTTCCAATCATATTTCTCACCCTTGCTGATGGCATTTACTCTGAGCTTATTGGTTGTGGTGGTATAAGCAGGAATGGTAGCCTTCAGTTCTTTAGGATACTGATAATACATCATCACCTGTGCCATGGCTGTAGCTACACATCCTGTAGCACTCAGGTTAGAACCTTTATATTTAGGGCACATCTTATTATAAGGTGTCAGCTGGTCCCAGGCAATATCTCCCAAGAGCGGCGCTATCTTTGATTGCTGATAATGGCCATCTGCCTTTAGCGCTCTCTGCTCAGCCAATATCTTTCTGGCTTTTGCATCACCCTGAGTGAAGGCTGCAACAAACTTCTGATATGCTTTCAGAAACGCTGCACATCCTTCTGTCTTCATCAGATTCTCAGAGTTGCCATGAGCGGAATAGCCTACAATCTCCGGCAGTTCATCATCGCCCGAAACGATGGTGAATCCCTTGTCAGAACCGTTGTCAAAAACATAATAGCTGGTAGCGGTCTCTGAAGAACTGCTACCATTCTGCTGATATTGCTTTCTAGCCTTGCTTACTTGCTGCTGGTCCATTACGATGCCTTGCAGGGCTGCCTGGCGCTCGGCAATGGCTTGTGCCTGTTGGAAACTGCGAGGCCCTGCCCATGCCAGAACCTGAAAGAGCGTAAGGCCTACTACCAGTAGTGCCGTACGCTTTATCTTCAACTTTACTGAATGAAAGCTGGTCTGTTTCATATCGTAATTTTATGCATTACAAACCTCTTGCTTTCAGAAATCCGGAAGCATCAGGCTTCTCCATACCTGTAAAGTCGGTAAACATTTCCATCTGGTCCTTGGTGTTGCCACGGCTCAGAATCTTATCGCGGAATGCCTGACCAACGGCTGGATCTAAGGCACCATGCTTAGCAAAGTAGTCGGCGATGTTCACAGCCAATACCTCTGTCCAGAGATAGCTGTAATAGCCTGCAGCATAACCGCCGCCCCATACATGGTTGAAGTATGATGTGCTGTAGCGAGGAGGAATCTGGGTGTTGAGCAAACCGATGTTGTGGAGCTCTTCCTTCTCGAAGGCACCTGCCATATAAGGTGAAGGCACCTCTTCTTCGCTAATCTTGTGCCATGCAAGGTCAAGACAGGTCGCAGCCAGATTCTCGCCCAATGAATAGGCAGTCTGGAAGCTGATGCTCTTCAGCATGCGCTCTTTCAGATCGGCTGGCATCGCAGCACCGGTCTCGGTATGACGGGCGTAATGGTCGAATATCTCAGGAATAGATGCAAACGATTCGTTAAACTGGGATGGCATCTCTACGAAATCGCGGGCAACGGCTGTTCCTGAAAGGGTATTGTACTTGCAGTCGGAAAGGATTCCGTGAAGCGCATGGCCGAACTCATGGAACAGGGTAGTAACCTCATCCCATGTGATGAGAGATGGCTGACCCTCAGGTGCCTTGGCGTTGTTGCATACATTATATATAATAGGCAACTGACCGCGCTGCTTGCTCTGCTTGGCAAAGGCGCTCATCCATGCACCGCCACGCTTGGTAGGACGGCGGAAGTAATCGCTGTAGAAAAGGGCGATTGGCTTGCCGTTCTTATCGCTTACCTCGAATACCTTCATGTCTGGGTGATAGGTAGGGATGTCCTTGCGCTGCTTGAAGTTCAGTCCGTAAACACGATGAGCGGCATAGAACACACCGTTTACCTGTACGCTGTCGATGTTGAAGTATGGCTTAATCTCATCATCGGTAATGTTGAGCATCTCCTTCTTCATCTTCGCAGAATAATAGAAGCGGTCGTATGGCTGCAGTTTGAAGTCCTTGCCCTCAGTCTTCTGGGCATACTCTTCTATCGCCTTGGTCTCAGCATCAGCCTTAGGAGCATATTCCTTGATGAGCTGCTTCAGGAAATCATCCACATTCTTGCTGTTCTTGGCCATCGTCTTTTCGAGCGAATAGTCGGCATAGCTGGCATATCCCATCAGTTTGCCCTTCTCGGCACGCAACTTGGCAATCTCGGTTACGATAGGGAAGGTGTTGAAATCTGGGTTGGTTCCATCGGCACGATGGATGCTTGCCATATACACCTTCTTGCGCAGTTCGCGGTTCTGGAGATTGGTGAGGATAGGCTGCTGGGTGGTGTTGATGATGACGATGCAGTAAGGTGCCTTGCCTCCGCGGTTCTCAGCATCTTTCTTGCATTGTGCAATGTCTGCATCGCTCAATCCGGCGAGCTCTTCCTTGCTGTTTACCCAAACCACGGCGTTGTTGGTAGCGGCAGGAAGAAGATTGCCCCATTCCTGCTGTAACTCAGAGATGCGGGAGTTGATCTGCTTCATGCGCTCCATCTTCTCGGCAGAAAGGAGGGCACCTGAACGTACAAAACTCTTATAGATAACCTCAGTAAGGCGCTTGTCTTCGCCCTTGAGTTTCTTATATTCGTTGTCGTAAACATACTTGATGCACTCGAAGAGTTTCTTGTTGAACGAAATCTCATTGTCGAGTTCGGTCAGCAATGGGGTAGCCTTCTTCTCGGTTTCGGCGATGCCCGGAGTCTTGTGGGCGCTGGTGAGACCAAAGAAGATGTTGGTCACCTTCTCGAGCAGCGCACCGCTCTCCTCATAGGCGAGGATGGTGTTCTGGAAGTTAGGCTTCTTCTTGTTGTTTACAATCTTCTGTATGTTGGCACGCTGCTCCCTGATAGCCGCTTCGATGGCTGGCAGATAGTCGCTCTCCTGAATCTTGCTGAAGTCAGGAGCACCGAATGGAAGACTGCTCTTTGTTAAAAGAGGATTCTGACGGTTACCGCCCGCAGTCTGTGCGAACGATGAGGCTGGCATCTGCAGGAGTGCTGCGGCCAAGCCCAGGGTAAGGAAAGCCTTGTTAAGTTTCATCATGTTTCTTTGTTTATTTGAAATTCTTTTGCAAAGATAATGCCAGCGAGCGCAATGAAAGCTTGCTTTCAAATTGCCGAGTGCAGCTTATCTTCTGCAAAGATAATCATTTATTTCTTATTATCTCATTTTTATTCATATTTCTTATGGAAAATCAGCAAACAGATGGCTCCTGCCAATGCCATCGGCACACCGATAAGAGCAGGAAAGTTGTATCCCAATCCCATCGCAACAGGAATGCCACCCAGGATAGCACCCACGGCATTACCCAGATTGAAGGCGCCCTGAATGCAGCATCCGCCCAGCATTTCGCCACCCTTGGCATGCTTCACGATGAGGAATTGCTCAGGCGATCCGATGCCGAAAAGACAGGCGCAGCAGATGAACATCAGCACCACAGATACCCAGCCGAAAGGGGCGAGGAAGAAGGTGAGCAGAAGTGCAGCTGCCGCCAGAAACTGGAGATAACAGGTGAAGCGACCCGGCTTGAAACGGTCGGCAAGCAAGGCACTCACCTGATTGCCTACTACCATTCCTCCTCCGGCAAGAATCATCAGTAATGAGATGCTGGCTGCGCTGAATCCGCCCTCCATCTGAAGCAGAGGAGATATGTAGCTGAACCAGCAGAGAATGCCGCCATTGCCCAGGAAGGTAGCTGCGATGATGAGCCACGGAGCCAAACTGCGGAGAAAGTGGAACTGTGCCTTCATTCCCTTATTCGGCAACGCTGCCACGTCTGGAACCCATCTGTGAATCATATACATCGTCATGATACCGAGCAATATGCAGCTGACAAAAGGTACTCGCCAGCTGAACGCATGACTCAGGAAGGTGCCGATAGGTACGCCCACCAGATTGGCTACCGGCATTCCAGCACACATCATTGCCACCGCCTTGGTTCCCCTTCCCTCCTTTGCCATCTTTACAGCCACGATGGTAGCCGTTCCGAAGTAGGCACCATGAGGCAAACCCTGAATGAATCGGGCGCAGAGCAACAGCCAGTAAGTTGGGGCTACGGATGCGATGATGGCTCCGGTGGTGATGATGGAAGCCAGAAACATCAATATCTTCTTAGGGCGATACTTGTGCATGAGTATCAGTGAGAAGGCTCCGGCACAGACGCCCAGCGCATAGATGGAGATGAGGTGGCCTGCCTCTGGAATGGATACGTTCATGTTGTGGGCAACATCGGTAATGATGCCCTCGATGATAAACTCTGTCATGCCCAGGGTGAATGTACCCAAAGCGAGTGCAAAAAGTCCTTTTTTCATTTGTTTTGTAATCTCTATATTATCCTAAAAGAAAGTTTCTCCCTTACTTTTATGTCTTTGTAAGACAATCGTTTCTGAAATTCGTGTGCAAAGTTACTCATATTCCCTTTATCCTGCAAGTTTTCTCGCAGGAATATAGTAAAGATTAACAGAAAGTGTGGGGCGATTTTTTTCTCTGATTTATTGCCACTATTGCCACTCAGAATATAACTGTTTGATAATTATTAATTTAAGCGTGGCAATAAGGGCTTTTCTTATTGCCACCTATTGCCACCTATTGCCACGCTAGGGGTAAAAACGGGGATTTCCCAGCGAAAAACACGATATTTCTTTGCGAAAAACACGAGATTATTGATGAAAAGATATAAAAAAAAAGGGAAAATAATCAAAAAGAGATGAAAAAGTCTACTATTTCAGCATAAAATGATTGATAATATCTACTTTTCCAGTTTATAAAGTAAAAAAATGGCTACTGAAATTAGGAAAAGTCAGTCTGCTTTAATTAGGAAAAGTCAGCTGGTATCGGAAAAGTCAACGCAACGTTTTGCCCAGCTTTGCCCAACGCCTTGGGCATTGATGCCCAAGGTAGTCGGTTATTTGTGCCCATCGTATCGGTCATTCGTACCCATCGTATCGGTCATTCGTGCTCATGTTCATGGTCATTCATGCTCATGCTCGCGGGCAGTATTTCTGTACGTTTTGTGTGCCGGTTTGATTATTGATGATACTGATGCACCTAAGACTGATAGGTATATTTATAAACAAGCAAGTTGATATTTATTCACTTGCGAAAGTTCAGTTAACCATAAATGTATCTATCTATATCAGTATAAGTCAATCTATCGCAAGTGTTTCAACAATGATATGCAGTATCTGGTAATGTGTAGTGAGAATATCGTGAGGGATAACCCCAAATCGTGATGGATAGCGTGATGGATATTTCCGTTTTCGAAGTATCTATCACGCTGTTTAAACGCTTGTATATTAGTATATTAAGAGATTTGAAGATACAAATCGTGATGGATGATAGATGATTACATAAAACTTATTCACGAATACGGCTGCATCGGGTTACAAATATGGCTGCATCGGGTTACAAATATGGCTGCGTCGGGTTACGAATATGGCTGCATCGGGTTACGAATATGGCTGCATCGGGTTACGA
>JAJWOH010000255.1:0-2250 GCA_021635485.1 Segatella copri
TGATCAGTCTTTTAGGATGATTGCCGAATATCTTCTTGAACGTGAGGTCTGCCTTGGGATCTAAGTACTTCATAACCATTCTGTTTAAAAAACAATACCGCAAAGTTACGACATTATTTCCAAACCTGCAAGCTTTTTCTGGGATTTTTTAAGGTAAAAAAGTAAAAAGGTAAAAAAGTAAAGATTTTAAGGTGGTAACATACCACCATCTATGGGTTGGCTACTATTTTTTATTCCAAGTTGAGGCAAATTGGCATCCCTTTCCAATTGGTCAGCAACTTGCTGACCAATTTCTGTGTATGGTAGATACATGCAATAGATTAGGCGGAACAGGGTTATGGCTCACCTAGGAAGTAGATGATGTAGGAGACTTGCATCGGGGTGAACTCCTTGCAGTTCTTGCCATACCCTTTGCCAGCACATCTTCCTGGCAATTTCAAGGCTTCGCTGGGACATGCCTTCTTCCATGCCTTCAGCTCTGCCTTTTTCCATACCTTCTTCCATTCCTTTCTGGTACCTGTCATCCAGGAGGTACAGGAGCTTCATGGCATCAAAGCCAAGGACTGCTATCGTTTCTATACCGACATCAGAAGACGCAAAAACCATAGCCGTACTTACTTCCTAGACAGAATGCAGGAGAAGTTGAACGACAAAATGCGAAAGGATGATGAATTGGAAAGAATGAGACGTTAAAATGGCATGAAGTTGGTATTTGGAATTTTTTCGTAGAAATTCAACAGAAAGTTAACAAAAAGTTTGGTAAAGTGAAAATAAAAGCATAATTTTGCAAATTAAATAAGTACATAACATTAAAAACAAGAAGATTATGGCAATAGAAATTAAAACAATACCTGTCCTTCATGGTGAGGCAGCAGCTCGTTTCGTTGAAGCGGCTGATGAGGCATTGGAAAAGCGTGGCTCCATTGATTTCTCCAAGCAAGTAGCCAAGGCACGTGCTATATTAAAACGTTCAAAACTGTACATTTAAAATGTTAGAGCAATGTGATTTTATGGAACTGACAGAGGAAGTCTTGCAGCAATGCAAAGGCTTCACTTGTAAGGATGAGGACATAACAGAGTTCTTCACCCAAGACTATGCTGACTATGCCTATCAGTTGCTTGGAAAATCATATTGTTTTGTTAAACCGGATACATCTGAAATAGTCTGCGCATTTACAGTTGCTAATTCGAGTGTAAAAGTAGATTCACTTCCTTCAAACCTTCGGAATAAGCTTAATAGAAAGATTCCGAATGCTAAGCGAAGACCGCAGTATCCAGCAGTGTTGGTTGGACAGTTGGCAGTAAGCGATTTGTTCAGTGGGCATCATGTGGGAGATGAATTGTTGGATTTCATCAAATCATGGTTTATAGACCCATTGAATAAAACAGGATGCCGATATGTCATTGTTGATGCCGTCAACCATCCGAAAGTGTTTGAATATTATCAACGAAATGGTTTCAAGTTCTTGTTTTCGTCAGATGAGGAAGAATGGACTTTTTTGCATAACAAAGGTCTAGAGCCAACAACTCCGATAGAGCCGATGAAGACACGACTGATGTACTTTGATTTGATTTATCTTCGCACAAAATAACAAATAAAAGATGCCCTAATTTAAAGGAAATTAAAGCAATCGGCTGCAATCAATATACTCTTGATAAGCTAAGAAGTGCTATAGTTCCAAGGGTCTATACACCTCGACAAAAGGGTGTATAGACCCTTTTCCCTATTGCATGATGTCTTCAGGTAGAAGTACCTTTTGTTGCCTCATTTTCAGATTGGGCGGAACTGGGTTAGGGCTCACCGAGGAAGTAGAGGATGTAGGAGACTTGCATCGGGGTGAACTCCTTGCAGTTCTTGCCGTAACCGGTGGTGGCGAGCTTCTGGAGAAGGTCGGGGATGCGCTGGATCCATCGCATCAGGTGAGCACTGGCTACTGCTGGAGTAGCATCGGGAAAATACAGGAGAGCTAGCTCTTGCTTGGTATAACTTCTTAAATCCATAGTTTTGTTTGATTTTTATGAGGGTTAATGAATGAGGGTGCGGTTCATAAGCTACTGACTTTTGCATCGTAAGTCTCTGACTTTTGAACCATAAGTCTCTGACTTTTGCACCGTAACTCCTTGGTTTCCGATTCGGAAGTAACTGGCTTTGCAATGACACTATGACACTTATGACAGTGAATTCTGAAGATTTGCTCTCGCGCGGGCAGGCAGGAAAAATCAGGCCGAAAGTTCCTGCCTGCCCGCGTG
>JAJWOH010000256.1:0-2240 GCA_021635485.1 Segatella copri
GATAAGAAATGGGACCTGCAGATGGTGGCTATCGAGCAGAATGGCGAAACCGAAAAGACCGAGAAGTCGGGACGCTCTGGTGCGCTGCCTTGGATAGGTGAGGGTATGTATAAGATGAACTGGACGGCTCCTAAGGGCTATAAGCGTGCCGTACTCGTCTTCGACGGTGCCATGAGCCAGCCTGTTGTCAGCGTCAATGGCAAGGAGGCAGGCAAGTGGGCTTACGGCTACAATGCCTTCCGCATTGACATCACACCATTCATCCAGTTTGGCAAGAAGAATCTCATCGAGGTACATCTTAATAATGTAGAGGAGAGCAGCCGTTGGTATCCGGGAGGCGGTCTTTACCGTCCGGTTTCCGTAGAACTCTATGGCAATGAAAACTTCTCTACCTGGGATACTTTCGTGCGCACGCTGAAGGCTGATAAGCAGGAAGCTGAGGTGGAAGTAAATGCGCTCCTCGAAGGCAAGACCGGTAAGTCGGGCAAGACCGTCATCGCCCTGTTGGATGAGGCTGGCAAAAAGGTTGCCGAGCAGACCGTATCGGGTGCAACTCCTGCCGTCAAGACTACCTTGAAGGTGGCGAATCCACAGCTCTGGTCGCCGGAGTCTCCTTATCTCTATCAGGTAAAGCTTACCCGATATGAAGGAAAGAAGGTGGCTGATGTCCAGACTCTGAAGACTGGTATCCGCACTATCTCGGTATCCAAGGACAATGGTTTCCAACTCAATGGTGTTACCCGCAAACTGAAGGGTGTCTGTCTGCACCACGACCTCGGTCCTCTGGGTGCAGCAGAGAACAAGGCTGCCCTCATCCGTCAGATCAAGATGATGAAGCAGATGGGTTGCGATGCCATCCGTACAGCCCACAACATGCCTTCTACCCTGCAGATGGAAATCTGCGATTCCCTCGGAATGATGGTGATGGCAGAGAGTTTCGATATGTGGATTTATCCTAAATGCAAGAACGGTTATGCCAAGTTCTTCAAGGAGTGGAGCGATAAGGATATCACCAATCTGGTGAAGCATCACCGCAACCATCCTAGCATTGTGATGTGGAGCATCGGTAACGAGATTCCTGAGCAGTGGAGTCAGGAGGGGGTACAGATAGCCAAGCATCTGCAGGATATCTGTCATCAGTACGACCCTTCCCGTCCTGTTACCCAGGGCATGGATAGGGCAGAAGATGCTCTGAAAAGCGGTTTTGCACAGACCATGGATGTGCCGGGCTTCAACTATCGCGTACATAAGTATTATAAGAATATCGAGCAGTTGCCTCAGGGCTTCCTTCTCGGTTCAGAGACCGCCTCTACGGTCAGTTCCCGTGGCGTATATAAGTTCCCGGTTGTCGTAAGCGATAAGGCTACCTATCCTGACGGTCAGTGCTCAAGCTATGATACAGAATACTGTTCATGGAGCAATCTTCCGGATGATGACTGGAAGATGCAGGATGACTACAGTTGGGTAATCGGTGAGTTTGTATGGACCGGTTACGACTATCTGGGCGAGCCTACTCCGTACGATACCTATTGGCCAAGCCGCAGCAGCTACTTCGGCATCTGCGACCTTGCCGGACTTCCAAAGGACCGCTACTATATGTATCGTGCCCGCTGGAACGAGCAGCAGCATACCACCCATCTTCTTCCTCACTGGAACTGGAAGGGCAGAGAGGGACAGGTTACCCCTGTATACTGCTATACCGATGGTGTGGAAGGCGAACTCTTCGTCAACGGCAAGAGCCAGGGCAGGGTTCGCAAGGACAAGTCAAGCCGCCTCGACCGCTATCGCCTCCGCTGGAACAATGTGAAGTATGAACCGGGTGAGATTCGCGTGGTTACCTACAACCAGTATGGCGATAAGGTAGGTGAGGACGTGAAGCGTACTGCCGGCGAGCCTGCACAGATAAAGTTCAGCGTAGAAACTCCAGACCATGAGCCTATTGCCTGCATGGTAGAAGGCTGTACCGATGAGCACAATGTGCTTCTCAATGCCGATGGCAACGACCTTGCCTTCATCACCGTGAGTCTGCAGGATAAGGACGGCAATGAATGTCCGCTTGCCGATGACGAACTGACCTTCGAGGTGAGTGGTGCCGGCACTTTCAAGGCAGCCTGCAACGGCGATGCCACCTCGCTTGAACCGTTCACCCAGCCACAGATGAAACTCTTCTCCGGCAAACTCGTAGTCATCGTACAGAGCAGCAAGCAGAAGGGCGACATCATCCTGAAGGTAAAAGACAG
>JAJWOH010000257.1:0-2240 GCA_021635485.1 Segatella copri
ACAAGAATGAAATGAATGGTATTTATTCCACATCAGTTTGTGAAGAAACCATTGACGAAGCACCTATGGCATATAAATCAACAGAAGAGATTGTTGAGCTAATAAAACCTACGGTTAATGTGATAGATGTCATTAAACCAATTTACAACTTTAAAGCAAAATTATAATGAGCAAGGAAACATTTGACTTCTCGGAGGCTCTGAGAAGAATGAAGGAAGGAAAGAAAGTGAGACGTAAGATTTTTGCGGACGGCACATACGCATACATTGATAAGAACTATCTTGGTTCAGAGGCATTAATGTATAATAGCGTAGGAAGAGCTGCACCAGTTTTATGGTTACTTCCAGAGACTATTTTCGCAACAGACTGGGAGGAGGTGTAAGGATGAAGAAGAAAATATTGACCCTCACCATCAGCAAGCAATGGTTCGACATGATTGCTGACGGAAGAAAGAATGAAGAGTATCGGGAGATAAAGCCGTATTGGGCATCCCGACTTGTAAACCAGCAAGCCGAAGGCGGCGAAGTGCTTTTTGATGAGTACGGCGGTTATTGTTGTGTGACAGGTAAACCGGAATACAAGCCATTCACCCACGTTCTCTTCATCAACGGCTACCGAAAGGATAGCCCACGAATTGAGAAGGAGATAGAGAGCATTAGTATCGGCAAGCCTAAAAAAGGTCTATGTCCCGACAAGTGGCTTGATACCGAGTTTTTTATCATTAAATTCAAGTGATATGAATTACATACAATGTGATGAATGTAAATATAGATTAGTCTGTAACGGAGAGCCACTTACTAGTGGAAGTACAGGAAGTTGCGACCATCGTGTTATCAGCAATACTCCTATATTTCCAAAGATTAAAACACCACCAGATGAAAGATACGCTGACATTTGGAATTGGTAAATATTCATAAATTAAGTTTAAGGGATATGAAAATAAAGAATTTACCTAAGAAGATTTATCTCAATATCAGTAGCAACGAAGATGAGGTAGATTACAATGAGCTGAACGGGGTAACGTTCAGTACAGAAAAGATTGGTGTTATCGATTGTGATACAGAAAACGTTCCTTACGTGAATGCTGCATCATTATGGCACGACCTAAAGGAAGAGAAGCCACCATTAAAAAAGTGGGTAATGTTCCGATATAGTGGTAGAGGCGTAAATCCTACGTCTCTTCACCACGGAGCGATGAGTGATGATGGATGGATAGTCACTAGAGGAGATGGCACGCATCGTATTGAAGCTCTGTACGAGTGCTACGATAAGATTGAGTGGCTTGACTTTGATGAACTAAAATAGCGATAGCGTATGACAAACGAGGAATTTTGTAAGGCTCATATAGGTGAGCGAGTTCTTTTTAAAGGCAAGGATATTGGCGCATATGTGGCAGGGTATCTTGATAAGAAATATATCATCTTAGGATTTGATAACTTTGATGGTTGTATTTCTACCTTTACTCCAAGAGTATGTACGTATGTAAAAATATACAATTCATACCGATTCGCAAAGTTGAAGTATTTGGAAGTTGTAACTCATTAGCAATATGGAAAAATATAAATATACAAATAAAGAGGAAAGACCCATTCCAAAATATAAGGATGGTGATATTGCTTGGTATATTGATGAATTGTTTGAATCCCCACAACGCTGTATAGTAAAGGGATGCTGCAACGTATCTTGGTTCGAGGGGAATGAATTTAATTCTTCGGGTTGGTGGATAGATTATAGATACAAGCCCGACTATTGTGAACGAACTAAACAGCATAAAATTAGAGAGGAATCACTTTTTGATACCGAGCAAGAGGCTCTAATTGCATTGTTCGAGGAATTTAAAGATAAAGTAAAACGTAAATTAGAGTTTTTTAATAAAGAGTCAAAAAAGCTTGGTATTAAACAAGAGTTGCGATTGCTTTTATAAAGGGTAGGGGAATCTATTCTTCCCCTATCTCTTTTAAACCCAAATCTATTAATAACTTATCCAATATCTCATTCACGTCATTACGGAAACTTCGGTAAGTAACATAATAGAAACTGATGTTTTTGTAATCATGGCTTACATTAGAACATGTACACCCCAAAACCTTAGCAATTTTTTCTCTTAACCCTCTTCTCATCTTAGAACCGCCAAGGGCACTAGGAGAATAAAGATAAAGAATAACAAAGATAAATTGCTTGCGTACCATTGTGGAATTTCGTCCGGCATGATAGCTCATAAACTTATCGTAAATATTGCC
>JAJWOH010000258.1:0-2231 GCA_021635485.1 Segatella copri
TAAGGCACTACATTTCCGGCAAAAGCACCTACACTCATTTTTCTGCAAGCAAAGATGGAAGCCGGAAGCCCAACGATCAGCGTTGCCAATGTTGCAAAGAGCGCATAGCACAGCCCCTCACAGATGTTCATTTTACATAGCTGTTTTTGTGTTAGGCCGATAGAACGCAGAATACTGTTTTCCTGCTTTCGGGCTATCTGGTTAGAGAGTGTCGTATTGATAAGGTTGATAACGCCAAAGAGAAATACCAACCATGAAAGTATCTCCATACTGCCAAACGCAAAAGAATTTGTCATTTCTTCATATTCAATCACTGTATTGATTTCATCTAAGGCAATATTACTATGGCTGGCAACAATATTTTTCAATTCAGCTCCCACATAGTCCGTTTTTTTAGGGTCATTTACAATGCTCCATGAATAGTCAAAATAGGTGATTTCCGGGTGCAGTTCGTGGAACAACGCTTCTGGTGCAAAAAGAGTTGCCCCATCTAAGTGCATCCTGCCATGTCCTGAATATACCTTTGCAGGAGCGTATAACCCCGATATGGTAACAGAAATGGATGGCTGTTCTTCACCCAAAGAAATCTCAACCGTTGAACCAACACCCATATCCTCATTCTGCTTTAGCACATTATAGTCAATTACAATACTACGGGAATCTGTTGGCATGGTTCCCTCTGTCAGAGCCGCTTCAACTGCCGCATAATTCTGGTCGGTCAGCATATCGCACATACCACCAACTTGATGAATCTCTGTTTTATAAGTTGCATGGAGAGATTGCCTGCTTGGAATTATATCTGTAACGCCATCAATAGATAAGATTTCCTGCTTTAATTCCTCATTCAATGGATTTCCCGCTGCCATAACCTTTTCTTCTGTCATTTCAGAATCCAAATAAATTTTATAGTCGCCGTCTGGGAAAAACTGTCTTGCAAGCGCCTCTGGTGAGCGCAGCAAAACAATGGAGGATACCACAAGCAGGATAATTCCGCCCAAACTCAATGAGGCTACAATAGCAACGGTCTTTTTTCGGTCACGCTTAAAATTTGCAATTCCCATTGAAACAGGATTGAGCTTGATATTCTTTTTCCGGCTGCGGATGTCCTTTTGCGCCGGGGTAAAACGGACGGCTTCAATGGGGGAAATCCCTGCCGCAATTTTCACCGGCTTACGGATGGAAACAGATACCATGATCCAACTGCTTATAAGCGTTAAAATAACCGTTGCCACATAGGAAACAGCGTTAAAACCCTTGGAAAACAGGAGGGAACCGCCGCATACGCCCAGCACTGTGCCAATCAGAATCCCGATACTGCCGAGTTTGCGTCCCTCGTTCTTTACAATCCGCTTGATTTGCTTTGGTGTCGCACCAATCGTCCGAAGCTGCCCGTAGCTTTGGATTTTGTCATTGATGGAAATACGGAAAATACTTTGAATTACGATATAGCCGCCGATCAGAACAAGGGCAATCACGCCAGCCATCAGTGCAAAATCAAAGGATTTAGAAGCATAGGCAAAATACTTGCTGTTCATTTTGGGCATAGGAAGCTGATATTCCTCCGCAATCTCCCTGCAATAAGAGGTCATCAGTTCTTCGCCCAACTGGTCGCTGTTTTTGAAATGGACATAGGCGCGATAGCCAGTCGGGTCAAACCCTTTCCATTCTGTCAGGGCAGCGTTGGAAAGAATGATAGCGCAGGTATTCGCTTCTTTTTCATTTACGCTGTCCATAATGCCGGTAACGACATAATCACCATGAAAACTCTCGGTATCTAAGGTCACAGTGTCCCCGATCTTGGCATTGTTTCCATAGGTGGAAAGAAAGTATTCGCTTACAACAACTTCATTTGCTTTTTCAGGAACCCGGCCCTCTAACAACTCCATCTGCGCCTTGGCAATCTCCATCATTTGCGCGTCGCAATACACATAGGACGCATGATAGCCCTGTTCTGAAAGCTCATCACCCAGCATATAGTAGCCGCCTACGCGCTCAAACTCCGGCAGTCCTTTCAGGGTTTCAATGTCGTTTTCCTCTACGCCCAGCCAGACCGCCTCATAAGTATCGACAACCTGATTGCGCTGCATTTGTGTCAGGGAGGTAGACACAATTCCCGTAAAGCAGATCAGAAATGCCGCCAGCGCAACGGCAATCACCACCATCAGATTCCGGCGCTTCTCGCTTTGCAAACTTTTCTTTGCCAGCTTCTTTGTAATGGCGCTGGTATCATT
>JAJWOH010000008.1:0-5287 GCA_021635485.1 Segatella copri
GCTTGAATAAGTCGAAATAAAAAAATCCCGCAGATTTTCTCTGCGGGATTTTTTTATGTATTCCGGTTTTATATTCTCGTTACCTGCTTAACGCCCTTCACGGCGCTCAGTTTCTTGATGAGTGCATCGGTCTTGCCAGCATCATCAATCATTACGGTAACATTGCCAGAGAAGAGACCATCCTTGGAAGAGATGTTGATGCCTCGCATGATGAGTTTGTCTTCCTTGGAAATGATGTTGGTG
This sequence comes from Segatella copri, assembly GCA_021635485.1. Taxonomy (GTDB): domain Bacteria; phylum Bacteroidota; class Bacteroidia; order Bacteroidales; family Bacteroidaceae; genus Prevotella; species Prevotella copri_P. Next base: position 244 of record JAJWOH010000008.1, read on the forward strand.
ATGTTGCTCACGATACCGATATCGTCGTTTCCGATGATGCGGAGCGTGATGGCATACTTGGATGTTCCCTTACCGCTCCATTTCGCCTTTACGATGCGGTAACCGAAACGGCGGCGCAGTTCCTTGGCATTAGGACAATCCATGCGATGTACCTTGATACCCTTGCTGATGGTAACGAATCCGAAGATAGGATCACCATAGATAGGATGGCAGCAATGAGCCAGTTCGAAATCGATGCCCTTGAGATGCTCATCGATAACCAGCACGTCATCGCTCTGCTTCATCAGTTCCTCAGTAGGATTCTCAAACTCAAAATTCTCTGCACTTTCTGCAGGCTTGTTGGTATTGGCGAGGTTCTGGTCATGGTCGCGCTCCTCGATGTATTTCTCGATGACGCTGTTCACGTCGAGTTTCTCCTCGGCTACATCCTTGTAGAAGTCTGAATTCTCCTTATATCCCATCTTCTTGATGATGCGCGCCATGATACTCTCATCAATTTCCAGTTTCCTGTTCTTGAATCGGCGCTCCAGTAGTTCCTTGGCATAGAGACCGTCCTTCTTCTGGGTTTCCTTCAGTGCAAGGCGGATCTTGGCCTTAGCTTTGGATGTCTGTACGATGTTGAGCCATTCGCGGCGTGGCTTCTGGTTGCTCTGTGTGAGGATTTCTACCTGATCTCCCGAATGGAGTTCCTGTCGGAAGGTGACGGCTCTTCCGTTAATCTTTCCGCCCACACAGGTATTGCCGATGCGGGAGTGGATATAGTAGGCAAAGTCGAGTACCGTAGCTCCCTTCTGGAAGTTCAGCAGGTCGCCCTTTGGAGTGAACACGTATACTTCGTCTTCCTTCAGGTCGGTGGTAAACTGGTCCATCAGCTGCAGATCATCGTTGTTTTCGAGGGCAGCACGGATATTGGCAAGCCATTCGTCGATACCGCCTTCTCCCTGCTTAATACCCTTGTAGCGCCAGTGGGCAGCGAGTCCGTGCTCTGCAATATCGTCCATGCGCTCGGTTCTGATCTGTACCTCTACCCATTTGTTTTCAGGACCCAGTACAGTGGTATGCAGACTTTCATAACCGTTGCTCTTAGGCACGCTGAGCCAGTCGCGCATACGCTTTGGGTTTGGCTGATACATGTCGGTGATGAGGGCAAAGGTCTGCCAGCACTGCATATACTCTTTCTCTCTTGGCGCATCGAGGATAATACGGATGGCAAAGAGATCGAATACACCCTCGAAGGCGCACTTCTGCTTTTTCATCTTCTGCCAGATGGAGTGGATACTCTTGGTGCGGCCCTTCATGTGATATTTCAGACCGGCAGCATCGAGCTTTTCCTGGATTGGCTGGATGAAGCGGGCGATATAGGCATCGCGCGAAGCCTTGGTGGCGTTCAGCTTGTCCTTTATCATATAGTAGGCGTCGTGCTCGAGATACTTCAGACTGAGGTCTTCCAGTTCGCTCTTCAGCTTGTAGAGTCCCAGTTTGTGGGCGAGTGGGGCATAGAGGTAGCTTGCCTCTTCGCTTACTTCATGCTTTGCCTCTTCCTGTTTGGTATCGCGTATCTGTCTCATCACATTCACGCGGTCGGCAATCATGATGAGGATGACGCGCATATCCTCAGAGAATGAGATAAGCAGATTCCTGAAGTTTTCGCTCTCGATGATAGGGTTGCGCTTGTATAAATCGTGGATGCGAAGCAGACCACTGATAATGTGGGCTACGCTATCTCCGTATTTCTTCTGTATCTCTTCGATGGTCTGATAGCCATCGATGACGCTGGTCTGCATCAGGATGGCGATGATGCCATCTCGTTTCAAACCGATTTCGTTTACTGCGATTTCTGCGGTTTGCAGGGCAGCGAGTATTGGATTCATTCCGAATACATTGCGCTTAATCTGATGGTTGATGAAGGCATGCTGTATGTCTTCACGCAGATGCTGCTCATCGCCTGGCTTGAATGTGTCGCCCACGGCGGTTCTCAGGCGCTCCAATATCTGGAGTGTCTGCTCTTTTTCTTCGGATGTGAATTTAAAAGGTGTTTCGTTCATTGTCGTTCCCTCCTGCTGATGATATATTTATTGAGTTGTTATAACTCGTCTATCCATTTCTGACCAGACTTAGTGTTAAGCCAGATGGCGAAGCTGGCACCTATCAAGGCTCCTAGCCCCATAAATATAGTATATAGTTCCATATTGTTTCTTATTTATCGTTATACTTCATAACTCTGTTTGCACTATACGCAAATACAAAAGCTGCTATTGCTCCAAGTACAAGGCAGAGTATATTATTTACCCCCATCTCGTCACCGGTAATCATTGGAGATAATCCACCTATACCGGTTCCGCTGATGAACAAGTTAGATACCCCATAGAGGTAATGTGATAGCCCCGACCTTCTGTCGTGCTCTTTTGCTAATTTACTAACCATGTTGCAATATTCCATTTAAATTTGACAAACAATGGCGATTCGGCGTTAAAAAACGCCTACTTCGTTAAATTTTCAATGCAAAGGTACAAAAAAAAGCGGAAATATTTCTGATTATCAGAAAAAACTAGTATCTTTGTAGCACATATAGTGTAAATTTAACATAAATATGGTATTATGAATCAGCAAGATCTAAACCAAATCTCTGCTCGCGGTATCTCCGAGCAGCAGATTGAACATCAGTTGGAACAAATCAAGAATGGTTTCCCTTTCCTCAAACTTGAGGGCGCGGCTGCCATCGGTAAGGGTATCATGGCTCCTACAGCTCAGGAAGTAAAGAACTACGAGAAGGCGTGGAACGACTACAAGGCTGAGGGTCACAAGATTGTGAAGTTCGTACCTGCTTCAGGTGCGGCAAGCCGCATGTTCAAGAACATGTTTGCATTCCTCGATGCTCCATACGATGTTCCTACTACTGACTTCGAAAAACAATTCTTCGAGAATATTAAGAAGTTTGCTTTCCGCAAGGCACTCTGCGATAAGTGCCATGTAAACAACGAGAAGGGTATCATGTGCCTTATCAAGAAGGGCGATTACAAGGCTGTTGTGGCTAATCTCCTCAAGCCAGAGGGATTGAACTACGGACAGTTGCCTAAGGGATTGCTCCAGTTCCACGAGTATGAGGACGAGGTTCGTACTCCAATGGAGGAGCACCTTGTTGAGGCTGCGCTCTATGCAAGCAGCAACGGCGAGGCAAACGTTCATTTCACCGTTTCTCACGACCACCTGGAACTCTTCAAGCAGATGGTAGCCGAGAAGGCAGATAAGTATGCACAGCGCTACGGCATCAAGTACAATATCTCTTTCTCTGAGCAGAAGCCTAGCACCGATACTATCGCTGCCAATCCAGACAATACTCCTTTCCGTAACGAGGATGGATCATTGCTGTTCCGTCCGGGCGGTCATGGTGCACTCATCGAGAACCTCAACGAAATTGATGCTGATGTGGTATTCATCAAGAATATTGACAATGTGGTTCCTGATCGCCTGAAGGCTGAGACTGTTACCTGGAAGCAGGTGATTGCAGGTGTATTGGTTACTCTGCAGAAGCAGGCTTTCGATTATCTGAAGGTCTTGGATTCTGGTCAGTACAACCATGAGAAGCTGGAGGAGATTATCCGCTTCGTTCAGCGCGATCTCTGCTGCCGTAAGGCTGATATCAAGGAGCTGGAGGATGCCGAGCTGGTTATCTATCTGCGTAAGAAGTTGAACCGCCCTATGCGTGTCTGCGGTGTCGTTAAGAACGTGGGCGAGCCTGGTGGTGGTCCATTCCTTACCTATAATCAGGATGGCACTGTAAGCCTTCAGATTTTGGAGAGCTCTCAGATTGACAAGAATAACGAGGAGTATATGAAGATGTTTACCGAGGGTACTCACTTCAATCCAGTAGATCTCGTCTGCGCTACCAGGGATTACCAGGGCAATGCCTTCGATCTTCCTAAGTTTGTTGATCCATCTACCGGTTTCATCTCCAGCAAGAGTAAAAATGGTAAGGATTTGAAGGCACTCGAGTTGCCAGGTCTCTGGAATGGTGCGATGAGTGACTGGAATACAGTATTCGTAGAGGTTCCTCTCGGTACCTTCAACCCAGTGAAGACCGTGAACGATCTGCTCCGCGACCAGCATCAGGCTGTAGAGGGTGGTATCAAGCACGAACATCATCACGAGCACGGAGGGGGCGGTTGCTGCGGTAAGCACTAATCTACGATTCCGTATATCTCGTTGACAAGATATAAACACAATAAAGGCTCAGTTCCCGGTTTTATTCGAGGATTGAGCCTTTATCATTGAGCTAATAATGTGTCTGCTAAAAATTATAAGATGTTCTGAATCAAATAAAAATAGCCTTTTGCTTCTGTTCTGCTAAAGGAAAACTATCTGATACAAAGGATAGGAATCCTTAGCAGGAAGTTCTTAGTTGTACCAAATTTCTCCACCTAATACTGTTGGATACTCTTCAGCTGTTGTTCTTTCTACAGGAGCCGCAATTTCTACGAACTCACCATACTTCTTTACCTTGTTAATGTTCATAATTTGTAGGTTTTGTTGATTTATTAATTATATTACGGATTGGTATCTATTAAGGATACTGATCTTTTTTTTTCTACGCTGCAAAGTTACACAAAAAATGAAACGCAACAAGTTTTTTTGCCAAAAAACTATCGATATTTAACCTACGTTAAATGTTTCCTGCATATTTCCTGCAATACTATTCGGTTTTGTAGGGTAATTTTCTTTGTTTCGCTAAATGACTTATAATGAGCGAGTAAATGACAGTTTGCCAATCTGTAGTTTTATCGTATACACTATCGGGAGACTGTCATTTACTTTATTGCTTCATTATATGGATGAAAATTTCACCTTATATTATATAGATATTTCACCAGCCAGAGATTCAGTCAGTTTCTCTCTTACCTTTTTGTTGTCTGCATATCTTCCCTGCAGATACATCATCTTGGTGACCATAGCCTCTACAGTAGAATCGTATCCGCTTATCACATGAGCAGTTTTCAACTGGAAGCCGGCTCCGTAGCGTTCCATCTCTACACTGCCCGTAAGACAT
>JAJWOH010000008.1:5387-7380 GCA_021635485.1 Segatella copri
TTTCAACTGGAAGCCGGCTCCGTAGCGTTCCATCTCTACACTGCCCGTAAGACATTGGCTGATATTCACGATGTTTACTCCGCGATGGGCAGCCTGATCCAGAAGACGCATAATCCATGGCGTGTGAGGAGCATTGCCCGAACCGAAAGTACGCATCACGATACCGCGGAGGTCTGGTGATTCCATCACGTGGCGCACAATGTTATCCTGGATACCTGGGAAGAGACTGAACACGATGACGTTTGGATCGAGCTTCAGATGTGGAACCATTGGCTTTCTGTAATCCGGCTTAAGAATATGATGGTCGTGATATTGGAAATTGATTCCTACATCGCAGAGGTGAGGGTAGTTGAATGATTCGAAAGCATGAAATCCCTCGGCATTGATCTTGATGGCACGGTTACCGCGAATCAGCTTGCCGTTGAAGAAGATGCATACCTCGGGCACCATCGGGCGTCCTTCGGCATTCTTGGCAGAAGCAATCTCTATGGCTGTCATCAGATTCTCCTTGCCGTCGGTTCGCAATTCACCGATAGGCAACTGGCTACCTGTCAATATTACAGGCTTGGTCAGATTCTCAAGCATGAAAGATAGGGCAGATGAAGTGTAAGCCATTGTATCAGTGCCATGAAGGATTACGAATCCGTCATAGTCGTTGTAGTTGTTGGATATCATGCTTACGATTTCTGCCCAGCGCATTGGATCCATGTCGCTGGAATCGATAGGTGGGTCGAATTTTCGTACATCGATTTCTGCCTGAATGAGCTTGAATTCGGGCATGGAAGAAACGAGGTGATTAAAATCAAGGGGTTCCAATACACCTGTCATCGGGTCCTTTCCCATACCGATGGTACCACCGGTATAGATGATGAGAATCTTTGGTTTTGCCATTTTCTTTGTTTCTTTACATTTTGTCACGTTATCGGATGCAAAGATAATGAAAATATTTGTTTCTCCAAAACTTATTGGCTAAAAATGTATCTGAATTTTACAAAGTGTTACGAAATATGGGTAGAAAAGCAGATGAAAACTTCAATATGTCAGCATTTTCGTCTTAAAAGCCCTTAATATAAAGAGGTATTAGCAAAGTTTAGCAAAATAAATGCATTTTTATTCGCTTGTTACAAAAAGAAATCGTACTTTTGCAGACGATTTAATAAAAATACTAAGTTGTTATGGTAAAAATCACATTCCCAGACGGATCTGTTCGTGAGTATGAACAGGGCGTAACTGGCTTACAAATCGCCGAGAGCATCTCACCGGCTCTCGCTCGCAACGTTGTATCTTGCGGTGTTAATGGTGAGACAGTAGAGTTGAACCGTCCTATCAATGAGGATGCAAATGTAGAACTCTACAAGTTTGAGGATGAGCAGGGTAAGCACACATTCTGGCATACATCTGCCCACTTGTTGGCTGAAGCTCTTCAGGAGCTTTACCCAGGCATCCAGTTCGGTTTCGGTCCAGCCGTAGAGAGTGGTTTCTTCTACGACGTAATGCCAGCCGAGGGTCAGGTGATCTCAGAGAATGATTTCGCCAAGATCGAGGCTAAGATGATGGAACTTGCCAAAAAGAACGAACCTGTGGTTCGCAAGGAGGTGTCTAAGGCTGATGCTCTCGCTGAGTTCAAGGCTGACGGTCAGACTTACAAGTGCGAGCATATTGAGCAGGACTTGGAGGATGGTACCATCACCACATATACCCAGGGCAATTTCACCGACCTTTGCCGTGGTCCTCACTTGATGAACACTGGTCTTATCAAGGCTGTGAAGATTACAAGTGTGGCAGGTGCTTTCTGGCGCGGTGATGCCAAGCGCGAGCAGATGACCCGTATCTACGGTATCAGCTTCCCTAAGAAGAAGATGCTCGACGAGTACTTGGTAATTCTCGAAGAGGCTAAGAAGCGCGACCACCGTAAGATCGGTAAGGAGATGGAACTCTTCATGTTCTCAGAGCGTGTAGGTAAGGGTCTTCCTATCTGGTTGCCAAAGGGTAC
>JAJWOH010000008.1:7480-8833 GCA_021635485.1 Segatella copri
GAGAACTACGAGGCACAGATTTCTCTCCGCGATCCTAAGGATACAGAGAAGTATATCGGTACTGATGAGATTTGGGAAGAGAGCGAGAACGCTATCCGCGAGGCTTGCAAGGAGAAGGGTCTTGAGACTCGTGAGGAAGTTGGCGAGGCTGCCTTCTATGGTCCTAAGCTCGACTTCATGGTAAAGGATGCCATCGGTCGTCGTTGGCAGTTGGGTACCATCCAGGTGGATTACAACTTGCCAGAGCGTTTCAAACTGGAGTATACAGCCGAGGATAACTCTAAGAAGACTCCTGTGATGATTCACCGTGCACCATTCGGTTCATTGGAGCGATTCACAGCCGTTCTCATCGAGCATACCGCCGGTCACTTCCCATTGTGGTTGACTCCAGACCAGGTTGCAATTCTTCCTATCTCTGAAAAGTTCAACGATTATGCCCAGAAGGTACGTCAGTACTTCGACAAGCAGGGTGTTCGTGCTTTGGTTGATGACCGTAACGAGAAGATTGGCCGCAAGATTCGCGACAACGAGTTGAAGCGTGTTCCTTACATGGTCATCGTAGGTGAGAAGGAGAGTGCCGAGGGCTTGGTATCTATGCGTAAGCAGGGTGGTGGCGAACAGGCTACCATGAGCATGGAAGAGTTCGCTCAGCGCATCAATGCCGAGGTTGCAGAGCAGCTGAAGGCAGCTGAGGAGTAATCCCGCAGATTGATATTTTCTAATCTCCCGCAGATTTCACAGATTTACACAGATTTTTTCTGTTGAGGGCTCTGTCCCACAGATTTTTTGTGTTGAGGGTTTAGTCCCACAGATTTCACAGATTTACACAGATTTTTGTGTGTTCTGTTGAATATCTGTAACAACTGTGACGTCTGTGGGAGATTTTTTTTGTTAAGGAGGATTTTAAAATCGTTTGGTTATGACAGAAAATGAGATATCTTATAAGATCATTGGAGCTATTTATAAGGTTTATAATGAATTGGGACCAGGTTTACTTGAGTCGGTTTATGAAGCAGCTCTGTGCTATCAGTTGCGCAAAGATGGACTTAGGGTAGAGAATCAGGTAAAGTTGGATGTCATGTATGATGGTAAGGTTTTGCCTGTAGATTTCCGTCTGGATATTCTTGTAGAAGATAAAGTCATAGTCGAACTGAAGTCTGTGGCAGAAATGAAAGATGTCTTTCATAAGCAATTGCTTACGTATTTGCGTGTGGCGAAGAAGCATCTTGGAATATTGGTCAATTTTTCCACCACAGATATGCGAAAATCAATCTTCCGTAAAGTCAATGGATATACTCCCATGGATTGAAAGCTTTTCTTAGTCCCCACTGATTTATTGTTTTCTTAAGTCCC
>JAJWOH010000008.1:8933-10853 GCA_021635485.1 Segatella copri
TAAAACATTAAATCCATTAGAAAAACAAAGAATCTGCGGGCAAAAATGAAAATAACCCACTGAAAATTTGGTGGTTTCACAAAATAATCGTAACTTTGCAGCCGTTTAATCAAAAAGACAAAAAAGAATATATCGAATAGTTAATGAAAAATGACAAAATGAAAAATCAGTACCGCGTAAACGACCAGATTCGTGCACGCGACGTGAGAGTAGTGAGTGATGGTGGAGCAGAAGTGATGCCAGCACGTAAGGCGTTGGAGTTGGCACGTCAGCAAGAGCTTGACTTAGTCGAGATATCTCCTAATGCGCAACCACCAGTTTGCCGTATAGTTGACTATTCTAAATTCCTTTACCAGCAGAAGAAGCATGCAAAGGAAATGAAGCAGAAGCAGGTAAAGGTGGAGACCAAGGAAATCCGTTTCGGACCTCAGACTGATGAGCACGACTATCAGTTCAAGCTCAAGCACGCTATGGAGTTCCTCAACGAGGGTAACAAGGTTCGTGCATACGTTTTCTTCCGTGGTCGCTCTATTCTCTTCAAGGAGCAGGGTGAGGTTCTTCTTCTCCGTTTCGCCAATGATTTGGAAGAGTACGGAAAGGTGGAGCAGATGCCAAAGCTTGAAGGTAAGAAAATGTTCCTCTACATGAGTCCTAAGAAGGCTGGTACTGCAAAGAAGAGCCAGCAGAAGATGGACCGTGAGAAGCGAGAGGCTGAAGCTAAGGCTGCTGCAGATGCAGAGCGCGCTGCTAATGCTGAGAAGAATGGCTTGCTCGCCAATGCTAAAGGCGGCGATAGCCTGAAGAAACTCGCAGAAGGAACAGAGAATTAAGAAAAAAGATGCGTAACGCCCTGGTATATGCGTTGCCATCGCTATAATAAATAACAATTTAAAATTAAAAGTAAAAATGCCAAAAGTAAAGACTAATTCCGGCGCAAAGAAGAGATTCCGTTTCACCGGTACAGGTAAGATTAAGCGTCATCACGCTTTTCACAGTCACATCTTGACTAAGAAGACAAAGAAGCAGAAGAGAAATCTCCTTGGTGAGACACTCGTAGACCGTTCAAACTTGAAGCAGGTTCGCGACTTGCTCTGCCTCCGTTAATTATTAACTTTTTAGTCGAACTTTTAAAGAAAAAAAATTATGCCAAGATCAGTAAATCACGTTGCATCAAAAGCAAAAAGAACAAGAATCTTGAAGCTCACTAAGGGTTACTATGGAGCTCGCAAGAATGTATGGACAGTAGCTAAGAACACTTGGGAGAAGGGTCTTACCTACGCTTATCGCGATCGTCGTAACAAGAAGCGCACATTCCGCGCATTGTGGATTCAGCGTATCAACGCTGCTGCTCGCCTCGATGGTATGAGCTACAGCCAGTTGATGGGTGCTCTTCACAAGGCTGGTATCGAGATTAACCGTAAGGTTCTCGCTGACCTCGCTGTTAACAACCCAGAGGCTTTCAAGGCTATCGTTGCAAAGGTGAAGTAAATCCGACGCTAGGCTCTTTTCTTCCGTGAATTTTCTCGTAAGAAAGTGTTTAGCCTCTAGATTAAAGAAAACTGAAGATTGCATTGGTTGGAAGTATTTCCGCTGATGCAATCTTTTTTTTGTGCCATAAAAATCCAGACGTTCTCGCTTGTAAGAACGTCTAAAACGTTACCTAATCAGACTTGAGTAGGCGAAGTAATATGGTTGAGCAAGCGAAATGAGACTGCTGGATAAGCGAAATAAGACTGCTGGGTAAGCAGAACGAGATTACTGAGTAAGCGAAGTGAGACGTTTAGTCAGGTTCAAAGATATAAAATATGAGGTGAAAGGAAATTGGTTCTAAGGTATAAGAAGACTGCTTCTAAAAGATTCCCACTAGGCTCGGCAGAGCTGCTGAGCCTAGTCAGCAGCTCTGCTGACTGCAGTCGGCAG
>JAJWOH010000008.1:10953-58120 GCA_021635485.1 Segatella copri
AGGCTCGGCAGAGCTGCTGAGCCTAGTCAGCAGCTCTGCTGACTGCAGTCGGCAGCTCTGCCGAGCCTAGTGACAACACCTTTTAGTTGTACGATATTACCCCCTTTAGTTGTACGACTATACACCTTTTAGTTGTACGACTATACATCTTTTAGTTGTACGACGATAAACCGATTAATTAAACAAGGGTGTGTCATCTTCCATTATTATGGACTTATGGCACACCCTCGGCTTGATGATTTATAGTTCTTTCTCTTTACTTGATTAGCTCAAGACCAGCCTCAAACTTGGTGGTCTTTTCCATAATGGTAGGGAGCTGATTGACAACAGTCTTCAAAATCAGGAATTTTGCCAAATCATCCTTGTCCATACCTGTAGTAGGAATCTTGTTAACCTGAGCATAAAGCATGGTGATGATAGGAGCTACGAAATCCTTGTCAACATAGAAATATACCTTGTTGGCTGCTGGATAAGATACGTGTACTGGAATACCGGTCTTAAACTGATCCAACATGCCGGCTACCATAGCCTTCTCCTGAGCATCATCGATGTCTGCGGTAATCTTGGCTGTGTTCAGGAACAAAGTAATCTTATTCTCGTTAACTACCTGGTATGTAGCGTAATCGTTAGCTACCTTCCAGTCCTTGTCATCAGCCTCTTCCTTGTAGGTTGCAGAAATCTGACCCTTCTCATTGAAGGTTACATCCTGCAGAACGCTTCTGAGCTGGCTGTTAAGCAGCATTGGAGCCATTTTGATGGCATCCTTTACAGGATATGGTTCATCCATCAAGCCTGGGATAGTAATGGTTGCATCATCAGAACCTTCCCACTTTAATACAACTGAACCTGTAGAATTGCCATTTGCATCAAAACCTGCTTCCTGTACCTTCCAGGTTCCTTCAATCTTCTCGTTGCGTACAAATTCCTTCTCATCATTATCATCATCGCTGCTACAAGCAGTGAAGAAACCAAGGGTGCAAACCATGGCCATCAAATAAATAAACTTTTTCATTTTTCTTCTCTTTTTTGTGTATTAATAAAAAATTATTGTATTGTTTCTATTTATTCATATAATAATGTTCGCGTACATTATTATATATATTACTTCAGCTGATACGTGATACCTACGCTGCCGTAGATAGGATACATCGTCTGCTCGATGGTCTCGAAATCTTTCTTGAAGATACCATTTAAGCCCCAGCTCAGATCAGCACAGATGCCCCAGCGGTTGTTCAAGCGCCAGTCTATTCCGAAATCTACGCCCACATGCCAGTTGCGCATGTCATCGCTGAAATCGTAATCACCACGCTCGCCTTCATCATGACCCAACTTTACCTTCTGTCCGGTAGGATCGCCCTTAGGATGACCTTCCTCTTGGCGGCGGAGGTAACCATCGTATGCCCAGCCCTCAAACTTCTTTGATGTTACATAGCTAACATACGGACCCAACTTGAAACGGAGGTTGTCGCAAATGTCGTATGTTGCCTGCAATGGTACTGTGATAAGACTCATGTCTACTTTCGTAACCACGTTGCCTGTAAATATACCTTTCAGCTCTTCGCCTCCACGAACTATCCTCATATAATAGTTTTTTACGCCTGCATCAATCTTCATGCCCTTGTTTTCAAAGTGCAGACCTCCAACGAATCCCCATTTGCCTGAAAGTGGGTGATAAGCATCGATACCCAGACTGAAGTTAGGTTGCAGGGTATAGCTGTGTAGTGTACGGATGGTGGCTGGAAGACCGATAGGGGCTGTGCCTCCAATATTATACGCCACGCGAGCCTGATACTGGTAGCCGTGAAGATATTTGTTCCACGAGGTGCGCTTGCTTTCTTCTACCTGCTTGTGCTCCTCTGTCTTCTGATTCTCATTTTCTTCTGCCCATGTAGCAGTGCCCCATGTCAGCAGGAGAGCTAATATTGTTATCTTCTTCATTATATAGTTTTCTCCTTAGCTTATTTACAAATCAACTTGAAACTGTCTATCCAAAGGGTACTACCTACGGCACCCAGGAAGTTAGCTCCATCTGAACTTGATGAACTGACAATAGTGAGACTGTAGCCACCATTCTTCAACTTGATTGGGTCAATGGTTTTCTTATACTTGAAATCTACGCTGAAGTGATGCCATTCACGCGTGTTTCCAATGGCAACTTTTCCGTTGTCATCATGGGTTTCACCTACCAGAGCCAGTGCCACTATCTGTTTGCTGGTCTGTACATTATCTCCGTAGAGCAATACGGCATTCCCCTTTTCATCGATGTTCTCGTAAAGCACAGCATAAATGGTTCCGTAGTCGTGGCGGTCAAGTTCTTTCATATTCTTGTCGGTGAATTTCTCGCCAGGCTGATACTTATACCAGCCTTCTAACTTAGCAGGCTTGGCGTCGAAACTGAATGGATGGCCAAACTTTGTTGCCTTCATTGCATCGAAAAGGGCATCGGTAGCATCAAACTGTCCGATAAAGAGGTTGCCGGCAGCGATAGGCTTGTGTGCCATATCAGCGACCTTGCTGGTGCGCTGGGTGGTGAGCTTCACGCCCTTGTTCTGATAACCGTCTTCTATCATCACGGTAGGATATTCCTCCGGTTTTGCCGATGGGTTGCTGATATTGAATCCCGGGTTTCCGGTAGCCCAGATGTCGAGGAGATCACCATTCCAGTTTTCCTGCCAGTTGTAGTATCCCTTGCTGATGTATGCGTTTTCGAAATCGAATTCAAACTCCTTGCTCATGGTGGTCTGTCCCTTCTTGATGTTTACCTGATAGGTGCGGCTCCATTGCTTGTCTTCTGAAGTAACTGTATATGTTACAGGTCCTTTAGAGAAATCCTGAAGGCTTCCACTTTCTGGTGAGATGGTCGCTCCAGGTGTGAGGCGGAATATTGGCGCCTGTTTGGTAAGGGCGGCAAATGGTCTCATCGTGAACTCGATTTTTGTCTGATCACTCTGCACATTGACCAATGTGTCAGATGGATTAGTGAACAATAAGTTCAATAAAATCTTGTTGTCTGCATGTATGTATGCCTGCTCGATGTCGCATTCGGCATTGAGTGGTTCTTCCTTGAAGCAGGAGGAGAGGGTAGTGATGCAACTCATTGATAGAGAGGCTACTATGAATCTTGACTGTTTCATATCTTGAACTTTCTTTTTCTTTTGTAATCTGGAGAATCGCTTCTCTTTCTTTTCTGATAGTTATTGAGAGAATGATTTCTCTAGCTTATGTAATTAATTATTTTTATCGGTGCAAAGATAATGCAAATGAGCGCAATGAAAGCTTGCTTTCAAATTGCCGAATGCAGCTTATCTTCTGCAAAGATAAGCAGAAAACTTGAAACTACCAAAGGTTTTTGTGTTTTTCGACATGTTATGATAGAAAAATACCATGAATTAGTGGTTTTAGAACGTTAATTAGTCGAGATAAGTTTACTGAAGTTGGCAAATAGTGCCCGATTGTTTATTTTTTTAATACACATAATAAAAAAGGGAACTGATATCTCATTACTGAAATTTCAGTCCCCTGAATGTTATTTAGCTAATGAATAGCAAATGCCTGATCTGTTTAAGATTAAGCCTTGCCCTCCATCTGAGCCTTCAACTTAGCGAGTGCATCGATATCACCGAGTGATGTGCTAGCAGCAACGTTGTTGATCATAGCTGTCTCGTTGTTGTTCTTGCGACCGCCGTTTGCACGCTTGTGAGCTGGCTTAGCAACTGGCTCGTTACCCTCCTCGAATGTACGAGAGTGAGAGAGGATGATGCGCTTTGTCTCCTTAACGAACTCGATAACCTTGAAGTCGAGAGTCTCGCCCTTCTTAGCCATTGTGCCGTCCTCCTTAGTGAGGTGCTTAGGAGTAGCGAAACCTTCACCACCCTCAGCGAGAGCTACAACAGCACCCTTGTCCATCAACTCAGTGATAGTACCCTGGTGAACAGAACCTGGAGTGTAGATTGCCTCATACTCATCCCATGGGTTCTTCTCCAACTGCTTGTGGCCGAGGCTCAAGCGACGGTTCTCCTTATCGATTTCGAGAACTACTACGTCGATAGAAGCGCCTACAGAAGTGAACTCAGATGGGTGCTTAACCTTCTTAGTCCAAGAGAGGTCAGAGATGTGAATCAAACCATCAACACCTTCCTCGAGCTCTACGAAGATACCGAAGTTAGTGAAGTTGCGAACCTTAGCTGTGTGCTTGCTGCCAACAGGATACTTAGTCTCGATAGCCTCCCATGGATCTTCCTTGAGCTGCTTGATACCAAGGCTCATCTTGCGCTCAGCGCGGTCGAGAGTCAGGATAACAGCCTCTACCTCGTCACCTACCTTCATGAAGTCCTGAGCAGAACGCAAGTGCTGGCTCCAAGACATCTCAGATACGTGGATCAAGCCCTCTACACCTGGAGCAATCTCAACGAATGCACCGTAGTCAGCCATAACCACTACCTTACCCTTCACGTGGTCACCTACCTTGAGGTTTGGATCAAGTGCATCCCATGGATGTGGAGTGAGCTGCTTCAAACCGAGAGCAATACGCTTCTTCTCCTCATCGAAGTCAAGGATTACAACGTTGATCTTCTGGTCGAGAGATACAACCTCGTGTGGATCGCTTACGCGGCCCCAAGAGAGGTCTGTGATGTGGATCAAACCGTCAACACCGCCGAGGTCAACGAATACACCGTAAGTAGTGATGTTCTTAACGGTACCCTCGAGGATCTGACCCTTCTCGAGTTTGCCGATGATCTCCTTACGCTGCTGCTCGAGCTCCTGCTCGATGAGAGCCTTGTGAGATACAACGACATTGCGGAACTCCTGGTTGATCTTTACAACCTTGAACTCCATTGTCTTGCCTACGAATACGTCGTAGTCGCGTATAGGGTGAACGTCGATCTGGCTTCCTGGCAAGAAAGCTTCGATACCGAAAACGTCAACGATCATACCGCCCTTAGTGCGGCACTTAATGTAACCCTGGATAACTTCCTCGTTCTCGAGAGCTGCATTAACACGCTCCCAAGACTTGCTGAGGCGAGCCTTCTTGTGAGAGAGTACCAACTGGCCCTTTACGTCCTCCTGGTTCTCTACATAAACCTCAACCTTGTCGCCTACCTTGAGGTCTGGGTTGTAACGGAATTCAGAAGCAGGGATAATACCATCGCTCTTGTAACCGATGTTTACGATAACCTCTTTCTTGTCTACAGAGATTACTGTACCCTCTACAACCTGGTGTTCTGTTACCTTGTTAAGAGTTTCGTCATAGGCCTTCTCGAGGTCTGTTTTGCTGACGTTTGCGCTTGTGCCATTCTCAAACTCATCCCAATTGAAGTCGTCCAATGGCTTTACGTTCTTTAAATCTGACATAAAAAATAATTAAAAAATTAAAATTAATAAAGTTTGACTTTATGTGAATTGTATAAATCGGGCGCAAAATTACTCATTTTCTTTGAGTTACAGGCATTTACTCTTGATTTTCTTCTTTTTGTTAGTAATATTTAACTAAAATCACTATTTTTGGTGGATTCCTTCGGGGAAATACATTATATATAAGCTCAACCTTTCAATATTCTGATAACTTCCTCCTCGATATTTCTTCCTGTGATGTTCTTCTCTGTTATCCGTGTTTTCATTTAATTCTATGATAAAAATGAAGAGGGATGAAAAATAATGGCGAAAGAAAAAACCGGACGAAATTTTCATTTGTATGAAAAATGAGTTAAATTCATTAAAAAAAAATACCGAAATGTTGGCGATTACAAAATAATTGTTACCTTTGCGTTCAAAATGTAATGAATATAATAAAATAAATGATATGACACTAGTCATCCTTGCCATACTGATACTGGCATATATTCTCATTGCAACCGAGAATATTACCAAGGTGAACCGTGCTGCCGTAGCCATCTTTGCTGGAACGGTAGGATGGGTCCTCTATATCTGTTTCGGTATGGACTTCGTGACCAGTGAACACTCTTCTGATTATTCGCGCTATCTGAATCTCGGAATGTGGAACGAGATAGAATCCACCAGTACAACGGTGAAGTATTTTATTGCTCGTAACATCTTCCTTCCTTATGTGGGTAGAGCAGCAGAAATCGTACTCTTTCTGCTTGCTACTATGACGATAGTTGAAATTCTCAATAATAACGGATGCTTCGATTTCATACGCCAGTTGTTACGTACCCGAAGCGCCAAGAAAATGCTATGGATTCTCGCTGCCGTGACCTTTGTTATTTCGGCAAATCTCGATAATCTTACTACAACAGTGATGATGCTTACGATGATGCATGGAGTAATTCCAAACCGTCGTCAGCGCATGGTGTATGGAGGTGCCATTCTTCTTTCTGCCAACTGTGGCGGAGCTCTTACCGTTATCGGAAATCCGGAAGGACTGGTGATGTGGAATATGGGTGCTGTAACGGCTACTCATTATTTCCTGTCGCTTCTGCTGCCATGTCTTGCAGCCTGGCTCATTCCGTTGTTGATGATGCAGCGCATGCTGCCTGAAAGAGTAGAGACAGAATGGATTGCTATGCCATACCGCGGGGATGATACCCGTCTCAATGTATGGCAGCGCTTGCTGATGCTCTTTGTGGGCATCGGTGGATTGTGGTTTATCCCTACCTTCCATAATATTACGAAATTAAGTCCTTTCCTCGGTGCGCTCTGCGTATTGGGCGTACTTTGGATTGTGAACGAGATATTCAACCGTAAACTTATGAATATGGATGCGATGGCTGACCGTCGTACTCCAAGAGTGTTCCAATACGGAGTCGTCCAGATGATTCTTTTCGTGATGGGTATCATGCTTGCCATCGGAGTGGTGAAGGAGACCGGCGCTTTTGACGATTTTGCCGCTCTTCTCAACTCTGTCGGTATGGATGATAAGCATCCTGGTGTGTTACTGCATGGTGTCTTGGCAGGTATAGTCAGTACTGTACTTGACAACTTTGCTACAGCCATGAATTTCTTCTCCCTTCATGATCTGGCAAATGTGAATGATCCTTCATTCAGCATGCTTACTGATTATCATACCAATGGTATCTACTGGCAGATGATTGCATATTGCGTAATGGCTGGTGGTAACGTTCTTGGTATCGGTACAATCAGCGGTCTTGCCCTGATGAAGATGGAACGTATGCACATGGGATGGTATTTCCGCAATATTGGCTGGAAAGCTTTGATGGGTGGCGTCATCGGACTTGCTATCCTTTGGCTCTCCCATATCCTGGTGGCTGGTGCCGCAAACCTAATTATTTAAATCGATAAGCCCAAACAAAGCAAGGGGTATACCCTTGGATACCTACTGTATATGTAGGGGTAATGGATGAAAAACATCATCCTGAGAGGATAATAAACTAACATTAAAAAAATATATATAATATAATAAGGTATAGTTATGGCAAAGATTAAGACTATTGGAATTTTAACATCTGGAGGAGATGCTCCAGGTATGAATGCTGCTATCCGTGCGGTTACCCGTTCGGCTATCTACAACGGTTTCACTGTGAAAGGTATCTATCGTGGTTACGATGGTCTCATCAATGATGAAATTAAAACCTTTTCTACAGAGAATGTAAGCGGTATCATCGGCACAGGTGGTACGATGCTGAAGACAGCCCGTTCTAAGGAATTCATGACCGAGGAAGGTCGCCAGAAGGCATTTGAAACGATTCAGAAAGAGGAAATAGATGCGCTTGTCGTGATTGGCGGTAACGGTTCGCTGACAGGTGCGATGAATTTCGCACGTGAGTTTGATGTATGCTGCATCGGATTGCCAGGAACAATTGATAATGACCTTTATGGTACAGACAATACAATCGGTTATGATACTACGATGAATACCATCGTAGAATGTGTAGACCGCATCCGTGATACTGCGCAGAGCCACGAGCGTATCTTCTTTATCGAGGTGATGGGCCGTGATGCCGGTTTCCTGGCGCAGAATTCAGCTATCGCCAGTGGAGCAGAGGCAGCTATCATTCCAGAGGATTCTACCGACGTAGACCAGTTGGCTCAATTCATGGAGCGTGGTATCCGTAAGTCTAAGAAGAGTTGTATCGTCATCGTGTCAGAGAGTCCTAAGTGCGGTGCTCTTTATTATGCCGACCGTGTGCGTAAGGAGTTCCCTGAGTTTGATGTACGTGTATCCATCCTGGGTCACTTGCAGCGTGGCGGCCGTCCGTCAGCCCGTGACCGTATTCTTGCGAGCCGTACCGGTTGTGGTGCCATCGAGGCTATCATGCAGGGACAGCGCAATGTGATGATTGGTGTACGCAATAACGAGGTGGTATACGTTCCACTTTCTGAAGCCATCCGCTCAGATAAGCCATTCGACCGTAAACTCATCAAGGTTTTGGACGAGTTGAGTATCTAATTTATAGAGATTGGAGTAAGAAGAAGGGAGTTTGGACTCCTGACTTCTTGCTTTTGCATAGGAAAATGGTTTAAAGGGAACTAAAAATGGTTTAATAAGGTATAAAAGCCGAATAAAACTTTTAATTAATTTGTGGTTTCCATAAATTGTTGTTACTTTTGCAGCCAAGAATAATATAAATATATATAACATTTAAACTAATAAGCTTATGTCACAAATTAATGGACGTATCTCTCAGATTATCGGTCCTGTTATCGACGTTTACTTCGATACAAAGGGCGAGAATCCAGAGAAGGTGCTTCCTAAAATTTATGAAGCTCTGAAGGTAAAACGTCCAGACGGACGCGAGCTTGTCATCGAGGTGCAGCAGCACATCGGTGAGGATACGGTTCGCTGTGTCGCTATGGATAATACTGACGGCTTGCAGCGCGGCTTGGAGGTTATCCCTACAGGTAACCCAATCCAGATGCCAGCCGGAGAGCAGATCAAGGGCCGTATGATGAATGTCATCGGACAGCCTATTGATGGTATGAATGAATTGGACATGAAGGGTGCTTATCCTATCCACCGTGAGGCTCCGAAGTTTGACGAACTTTCTACTCACAAGGAGATGCTTGCTACCGGTATTAAGGTGATCGACCTGCTTGAGCCTTACATGAAGGGTGGTAAGATTGGTCTTTTCGGTGGCGCCGGTGTAGGTAAGACGGTGCTCATCATGGAGTTGATCAACAACATTGCCAAGGGACACAACGGTTACTCTGTATTCGCTGGTGTAGGTGAGCGTACTCGAGAGGGTAACGACTTGATTCGAGACATGCTCGAGTCTGGTGTTATCAAGTATGGCGAGAAGTTCCGTAAAGCGATGGAAGAAGGTAAGTGGGATCTCTCACTTGTCGATCCTGAGGAACTTGCCAAGAGTCAGGCTACCCTGGTATATGGTCAGATGAATGAGCCACCTGGGGCACGTGCTTCAGTAGCACTCTCTGGTTTGACCGTAGCTGAGGAGTTCCGTGATCACGGAGGTAAGAATGGTGAGGCAGCGGATATCATGTTCTTTATCGATAACATCTTCCGTTTCACCCAGGCTGGTTCTGAGGTATCTGCGCTGTTGGGTCGTATGCCATCAGCCGTAGGTTATCAGCCAACGCTGGCTTCTGAGATGGGTGCCATGCAGGAGCGAATCACTTCTACCAAGAATGGTTCCATCACCTCTGTACAGGCCGTTTATGTGCCTGCCGATGACTTGACCGACCCTGCTCCAGCCACCACCTTTACTCACCTGGATGCTACCACCGAGCTTTCCCGTAAGATTGCATCTCTCGGTATCTATCCTGCCGTAGACCCGCTGGGTTCTACCTCTCGTATCCTCGACCCGCTGATTGTGGGCAAGGCGCACTACGATTGTGCACAGCGAGTAAAGCAGTTGTTGCAGCGTTATAACGAGTTGCAGGATATCATCGCCATCCTCGGTATGGATGAGCTCTCTGATGAGGATAAGTTGACCGTGAACCGTGCACGCCGTGTACAGCGTTTCCTGAGCCAGCCATTCACCGTTGCAGAGCAGTTTACCGGTTTGAAGGGTGTGATGGTTCCTATCGAAGAGACTATCAAGGGCTTCAACGCCATCCTCGACGGTGAGGTAGATGACCTGCCAGAGCAGGCATTCCTCAACGTAGGTACTATTGAGGATGCCAAGGAGAAGGCTAAGCAGTTGCTCGCAGCAGCACAGGCGTAATCTTTAAATCCACGGCTTATGTTACAGCTAAAGATAGTATCTCCTGAGAAAGTAGTCTTCCAGGGTGAGGTAGAGAGCGTACTGGTTCCGGGAACCCTCGGCTCGTTCGAGATTCTCAAGGATCACGCGCCTATCATCTCTTCGCTCGAAGTGGGCAAGGTGGAATACACCACCAGTGAAGGCAAGCAGGTAATGAACATCAAGGGCGGATTCGTGGAATGTAAGAAAAACGAAGTAAGCCTTTGTGTAGAAGTTTAGATAAGTGATTAATTTTTAGTGATTAATTATTAGATAATGGAAAAAGACGAAAAGTTGCGCTTGCAGACTATCAGACAGGCGAGTATCAGGTATAAGCAGATTTCTTTGTGGCTTACAGCAGCAGTGGCTCTTGCCGTGCTCTTTGCCTGCAGATTATCTGCTCAATGTGATGATATGATAGCCCAGGTTGTTAACCCGCTGGTAGTGAGTGCGATATTCTCACTCGTTGCAAGTACTGCTTATGGTGAAGCATGGAAGGCTGTTGCAAAGTCATCGCCAGCCAATCTCGCCAAGTTCTACATGGCGGCGCTGGTCATCAAGATGGTAGCCGGTACATTGGTGTTCCTCATCTATGTGCTGGTATGCGACAAGCAGAATATTCTAGGCTTTACCGCCATCTTCGCCCTTTTCTATGTCGTACTTCTCGTGTTCGACTGCATCTACTTCGCTCGGGTAGAGAAAAAGAACCGTCTTTCATAAGCGGTTCTGAAACAAATAATTATTAAACAAAAGTAAGAATTAAAGAATATGAAACATCTCAAGCAATTCCTCTTGATGGCGATGCTGCTCTTCACGCTGGCACCTCTGCAGGTATCGGCTAAGGAGAACATCGATGTGAAAGAGATATTGTGGGGTCATATCAAGGATTCTTATGAATGGCATATCACCAAGGTGGGAGATCATCCCGTAGTGATTCATCTGCCAATCATCGTTAACACCACTTCGGGCTGGCACGTGTTCTGCAGCAGCGAATTCTCTGAAGAAAGAGACGCCAACGGCGACCGTCCCGGACCTTATAATCTGGTGATCAAGAACGGTGATGCACAGACGAATCCCAACAAGATAGTAGAGAAGGTTGGTGGGCAGGAGGTTCGTCCTCTCGACATCTCCATCACGAAGACCGTTTGCGTGCTCTTCATCGATGCTATCATCCTGTTGGTTTGTATTCTGATTCCAGCTCGCTGGTGCAAGAAGCACAAGATAGATGATCCGGCACCTAAGGGATTTGTAGGACTGATGCACATGTTCATCATGTCAGTATATGAGGATGTGATCAAGGCTACGCTCGGTAAGGAGGCGCCAAAGTACGCACCATGGTTGCTTACTTGCTTCTTCTTCATCTTCGTTGCCAACATCATGGGTATCGTACCATTCCCTCCAGGTGGTGGTAACCTGACGGGTAATATCGCCTGCACCGCATTCTTCGGTGTAACGACATTCCTCATCACCAACTTTACCGGTACCAAAGAATACTGGAAGGAAATCTTCTGGCCAGAGGTACCAACCTGGTTGAAGGTCCCTGTGCCACTGATGCCATTCATCGAGCTTTTCGGTATCTTCACGAAACCGTTGGCTCTGATTATCCGACTCTTCGCCAACATGATGGCTGGTCACGCAATTGCTCTTGCCTTTGCCGCTATCATCTTCATTATGTTCAACATCAGTGAGGATGCCATCACCAACTATCTGGCGGGTACGGGTATGACAGTAGTAAGTGTTGCGATGAGTGTCTTCATGATGCTCCTCGAAGTTTTGGTAAGCTACATTCAGGCATTGGTATTCACCATGCTGAGTGCAGTATTCATCTCGCTGGCTCATGTAAAGCCTCATGAGGCAGAGCCAGAGGTAGTGAAGTAGTTTATAGTTTATAGCTTATAGATTACGGATCTAATTTCATTCAGATAATAAACAAAGAAAATATTAACAACTTAAATTTTAAGATTATGTTATCACTTTTATTAGCAGCAGATGCTCTTGCAAAGTTAGGTGCCGCAATCGGCGCAAGTTTGGCCGCAATTGGCGCAGGTATTGGTATTGGTCGTATCGGTGGCCAGGCTATGGATGCTATGGCACGCCAGCCAGAGAAGATGGGCGACCTCCGTTCTTCTATGATTATCGCAGCTGCGTTGGTTGAGGGTGTTGCGTTCTTCGCTGTCATCATCGCCATCCTGGCAATCGTTATGTAATCATTTCATCTGTCACTATCATCTGCCCCGATAAAAGGAAGTCTCAGGCATCAGCCTGATGTCTTTCCGGGGCATGATAGAGATGATTCTAGAGTTAGTTAAAATAAAACGTTTAAGTAAAACTTTAACCAGTATATATGGATTTATTGATTCCTGATAGCGGTTTGCTCTTCTGGATGACGTTGGTCTTCATCATCGTCTTCATCATTCTTTGGAAGGCTGGATTCCCAGCCATCATTAAGATGGTGAACGAGCGCAAGGCTTTCATTGATGATAGTCTGAAGAAGGCTCACGAAGCCAACGAGAAGCTTGCCAATATCCAAAAAGAAGGTGAATCCATCTTGCAGGAAGCTCGCGAGAAGCAGGCTGCCCTCCTCAAGGAGGCTGCCGAAACCCGCGATGCCATTGTAGAGAAAGCACAGGATAAAGCTCGCGAAGAAGGCGCACGTCTCCTCTCTGATGCCAAGAAGCAGATTGAGACCGAGAAGCAGAACGCCATTCGTGAAATCCGAGGCCAGGTAGCTGAACTCTCTGTTCAGATTGCAGAGAAGGTACTCAAGGCTAAGCTCTCTGACGACAAGGCACAGATGGATATGATAAATCGACTGCTGGACGAGGTTTCTTCTGACAACAAATAGTAAAGCTTATGGATATAGGTGTAATATCGGTGCGTTATGCCCGTGCCCTCATCAAGGCTGCACTCGGCATGAAGCTCGAAGATCAGGTCTACCAGGAGATGCAGACGCTCTTTAAGAGCTACATCGACGTGCCTGAACTGAGATTTACGATAGACAACCCTATGCTTTCCAAAGACAAGAAAGAGGCACTTCTCATCACAGCCCTGGGCAAAGAGCCTACGGAACTGAGCAAGAAGTTTATCGCTCTCGTCTTGAAAGAGGATAGGGAGAGCACCCTGCAATTCATGGCTGCTTCGTATATCACTCTTTACAGGAAACAGAAGAACATCATCCGCGGTAAGCTGATCACCGCCACTGCCGTTGACGCCTCTACGGAGGACAAGATGCGCAAGATGGTGGAGCAGAGAACGAAAGGTACTGTGGAGTTCAAGACCGAGGTGAACCCTGAACTGATTGGCGGTTTCATCCTTGAGTATGATACTTACAGAATGGATGCGAGCGTAAAGACTAAGCTCAACAACATTCTGACACAGCTCAAAAAGTAAAAATAATTAAAGTAAATAACAAAATGTCAGATAAAATTAAACCAAGTGAGGTGTCTGAGGTTCTTCAGCAGCAGCTCCAGGAGGTTAATGGCTCTCAGCAGTTTGACGAGGTGGGTACCGTGCTTACCGTCAGCGATGGCGTGGCTCGTATCTATGGTCTGCGTAATGCCGAGGCTAATGAGCTTCTTGAGTTTGAGAACGGAACCATGGCTATCGTCATGAACTTGGAGGAAGACAATGTAGGTTGTGTCCTCTTAGGTCCTACAGCTGGCATCAAGGAGGGACAGAGCGTGAAGCGTACACACCGTATTGCTTCTATCCGCGTAAACGACAACTTCC
Organism: Segatella copri; assembly: GCA_021635485.1. GTDB lineage: Bacteria > Bacteroidota > Bacteroidia > Bacteroidales > Bacteroidaceae > Prevotella > Prevotella copri_P. The sequence goes on from JAJWOH010000008.1 coordinate 24,801, forward strand.
TCGGACGTGTCGTAAACCCTCTGGGTCAGGCTATTGATGGCCTGGGTGACATCGACCTCACCGATTCTTTCGAGATGCCTTTGGATCGTAAGGCACCTGGTGTAATCTATCGTCAGCCAGTAAAGGAACCTCTTCAGACTGGTTTGAAGGCGGTAGACTCTATGATTCCTATCGGTCGTGGACAGCGTGAGTTGATCATCGGTGACCGTCAGACCGGTAAGACTGCCATCGCAGTGGATACCATCATTAACCAGAAGAGTTTCTATGAGGCTGGCAAGCCAGTATATTGTATCTATGTAGCTATCGGTCAGAAAGCATCTACCGTTGCTGCATTGGTACAGAACCTCAAGGAGCATGGCGCCCTGCCATATACCATCATCGTAAGTGCTACCGCTGCCGATCCTGCAGCCATGCAGTATTACGCACCTTTTGCCGGTGCAGCTATCGGTGAGTACTTCCGCGACCGCGGTTACTCTGCTCTCGTAGTATACGATGACTTGAGTAAGCAGGCTGTGGCTTACCGTGAGGTATCTCTGATCCTCCGCCGTCCATCCGGACGTGAGGCTTACCCTGGTGATGTGTTCTATCTCCACTCTCGTCTGTTGGAGCGTGCCGCTCGTATCAACGACCAGCAGGAGGTAGCCGAGCAGATGAACGACCTTCCAGAGTGCATGAAGGGTCACGTAAAGGGTGGTGGTTCTTTGACAGCCCTTCCTATCATCGAAACACAGGCTGGTGACGTATCAGCATACATCCCAACCAACGTGATTTCCATCACCGACGGTCAGATCTTCCTTGAGACCGACCTCTTCAACCAGGGCTTCCGTCCAGCTATCAACGTAGGTATTTCCGTATCCCGTGTAGGTGGTTCTGCCCAGATCAAGAGTATGAAGAAGGTGGCTGGTACACTGAAGATTGATATGGCTCAGTATCGTGAGCTGGAGGCCTTCTCTAAGTTCTCTAGCGATATGGATGCCGTAACAGCGATGACGCTGGACCGTGGCCGTAAGAACGACCAGTTGCTGGTTCAGCCTCAGTACCGCCCAATGCCGGTAGGCGAGCAGGTAGCTATTCTCTACTGTGGTGTTCACGGATTGATGCACGACGTGCCAATGGATAAGGTTCGCGACTGTCAGGATCAGTTCCTCGATGCTATGCGCAGCCAGCACGCTGATGTAATTGAGACTTTGGGCGATGGTAAACTCACCGACGATGCCATTAAGGTAGTCGAGGAGACCATGGCTAATGTTGCAGGACAATATAAAGCGTAATAGCCTATGCCGTCATTAAAAGAGATTAAAACTCGCATAGCCAGCGTTAACAGTACCCGTAAGATTACGAGTGCGATGAAGATGGTGGCTTCCAGTAAGTTGCATCATGCTCAGGTAGCTATCCAGAATATGCTGCCTTATGGAAATATGCTGGAACATATCCTCAAGAGTTTCCTGGTAAGTACTCCGAATGTTGACCATCCGTTGCAGTTGGAGCACAAGGAGACCAAGCGTGTAGCTCTTGTGGTATACAGTTCTAACAGCAGCTTGTGTGGTGGATTCAATTCCAACGTTATCAAGATGATGATGCATGCGGTGGACGAGTATAAGGCTCAAGGCATTGACGACATCACGGTATATCCTATCGGACGAAAAGTGGCAGAGAAGGCACAGAAACTGGGTTTGAAGATTGGCGGTAACTTTAATGATCTTGCCGATCATCCTCATGCCAGCGCCTGTGCAGATATCGCCCATTCACTTGCCAAGCAGTATGCTGCTGGTGAGCTCGATAAGGTGGAGATGATTTATCATCACTTTAAGAGTGCCGGTTCACAGATTCTGACCCGCAAGACTTTCTTGCCTATTGACCTCAGCACTGAGTCGATAGGAGTGGACAACGATCGTGACCTTACCTCTAATGTGGCTACGGCAAAGGCTCAGGAATATCTGCGCCAAAAGCAGGCTGAAGCTGACGGACGCCAGAGTTCTGAGGCAAAACCTCTGAATGATGACTTCATTGTAGAGCCAGACTTGGAGACTGTTTTGGGAGTCTTGATTCCTAAGCAGCTTCGTCTGATGATTTATACAGCGTTGCTGGATAGCCAGGCGAGTGAGCATGCTGCCAGAATGGTGGCCATGCAGACCGCTACGGATAATGCCGATGAACTCTTGCGCGAACTCAACTTGCAGTACAACAAGAGTCGTCAACAGGCCATTACCAATGAATTGCTTGATATTGTGGGAGGTAGCGTAAACAACTAAGTTTCCTTCCATCTGTATAATGTTTAATCGGGGTAAATCACTTATTGAAAGAGATTTACCCCGATTTTATGTTTTGTATGCAAATAAAACAGTAAAATTAACGAATATTAGGAAAACGGTTAAAAAAACTAATTTTAGCTAAAGTTGCGCTAACATTCTTTCGTTTTTTTTTTTTTTTGTTAACTTTGCGGCGCGTTTGAGAACTAAACCAGGAAATATGAGGCTTAGTTACCCAAATGGGATTGCGGGTACAGCATCGCCTGGATCAGGGTTGCTCCGAACGACAGAAGCTTTACGAGAAGTATACTGTCTCAATCTCCTTGCTGCTTGTGACGACTCGTTTCGACACAAGGGGGAAGAGAAAATGTGTCTATATAAGAATACTTAAAATGAAAGAATGGACAATTCAATAAAAGATATCAATCATTCTCTAAGCATACAAGCCGAGACTCTTGGCGAACCAGCCGAGACAGAGGCATCATGGTATGCCATGCGCGTGTTCATGAACAAAGTGGCGCTTTGCCGAGACTTGTTCAACCTGTTCAACAACGTGCTTAAGGATTTTGACCAGATGAAAGACACATTCCCCGAAGATATGATGGGCGATGTGATGGAATATTACGCCCCCTTCGTAAAAGAGAGACATGTAAACAGCCAAGGCAAGAAGATTGTGGTGGAGCGCCCACTCATACCCTCGCTTTTCTTCATGCGCAGCAACAAGCGACAGGCGCTATGCCTGGAGCGGGAACTGTGTGGCAAGGCAAGGCTATATCGCCAGCTGGTGGACTTCGACCCACAGCCCATCGCCATTCCCAAGCGACAGATGCAGATGTTCATGATGGTGTCGTCGGGCGATCAGGAGGGACTGGAGTATTTCGAGGATGGAGCCTTCAACTGGAAGAAAGGTGAACGTGTCAGGGTCATCGACGGCAGGTTCAAAGGTCTGGAGGGCGAAATCAAGCGTATCAATGGCGACCATCGGCTCATCGTCACGATAGAGGGAATCTGTGCCGTCGCCACCACCTATATACCAAGATGTTTTCTAGAAAAAATATAAAATCATATGAAATATCGTAAATCATTGCTTTCTGGAGCTTTTTGTACGGGACTTCTAGTCCTGTCAGCTTGTGGAACCCCACAACAAATAGCTTATTTCCAGGATTTTAACCAAAATCCTGACACGCTAATCAATCTGAAAAGTGCGGTGATCACCGCCAAGCCAACAGATAAACTCTACATCGGCGTGAAGAGCAAGGATCCACAGATCACACAGCTCTTCAACCTTACGGGAACCGCCACCAGTTACTCTACGTCGTCCATCGCTAAGGATGCCTATTATTATACGGTAGACAGCAAGGGCAACATCGACTTTCCTGTGCTGGGCACCCTGCATGTGGCAGGTCGTACCCGAGAGCAGATTGCCGAGGGAATCAAGAAAGTTCTGGTGGAGCGCAACTTGGTGAAGGATCCCGTGGTGACCGTCAGCCTGACAAATCTCCACTATTCGGTGATTGGTGAGGTGGCACGCCCTGGACAGTATGAAATCGAGGACGAGAAAGTGACTATTCTCGATGCCCTTAGCAAGGCGGGCGACCTGACCATCTATGGCACCCGTGAAGACGTGATGGTGTTGCGCCAGGAAAACGGCCACCAGAAGATATACAAGATCAATCTCTGCTCGGGAAACAGCGTGTTCAACAGTCCGGTATATTACCTGCAGCAGAACGACGTGGTTTACATCAGCCCCAACGAGACCAAGGCTCGCCAGAGCACGGTCAATGGCAACAATGTCAGGAGCACGGGCTTCTGGATTAGCCTTGCCTCACTTGCCACCAGCGTGGCAGTACTTATCAAGAAATAATGTAAGAGTTGAGTGAACACTCAACACTCAACATTCAACATTCAGCATTCAACACTCAACATTCAACATTCAAATTCAATGATTCAGAATAATCAAGCGACGATGCAGAATGCTCCGGGTCGTCGCCCCCAGCAGGCAGAAGACTTCATTCGTCTGCAAGACTTAATGTATCTGTGCCTTGTGCGCTGGCGATGGTTTGTCATCTCGCTCGTCGTCACCCTGGGCATAGCCACTTATTACCTCCTCTCCACGCCGGGTGTCTATCAGCGCACGGCATCCATCCTCATCAAGGAAGACGGCAAGAGCCAGAGCATCAACAGCGATGTGGCCAGTATGTTCTCCGACATGGGACTCTCGGGAGGCAAGTCGAACGTCAACAACGAGTTGATTGCCATCCAGTCGCCAGCCGTCTTGCTGGAGGCAGGCAAGCAACTCAGACTCGACGTAAACTACAGTGAAGACGGTACCTTCCATCCTGTGGCTCTCTATGGCAGAACGCTGCCTGTAACCGTTCATTTCTATAGCTTGAACGATATGCAGAGTGCCAGTTTGGATGTAGAGGTAAAGCATGGCAACCTGTTTTCCATCGTACATGTGAGTGGTACCGACAAGGCTGGAAACGAAGTGGAATCGGACGAGGAGGTACAGGGCAAGCTGGGCCAGACCGTCCGCACGGCGATGGGCTATGTATGCGTAGACCAGGCACCGGGCTATTCAGCCTTCGTCAATGGATATGAGAGCAGGAAACTGCATGTGACTCGCACCAACCTCTATGCCATGACCGACCATATCAAGGCGTCGCTCTCGGCAAGCATCAGCGAGGAGAAGGCAACAGTCATCGACCTGACCTATAGGGACCAGCTCACCCAGCGCGCCGAGGACGTGCTGAACACCATCATCTCCGTATACCGCAAGAACTGGATGGAGGACAAGAACCAGATGACCGTTTCCACCTCCCATTTCATCACCGAGCGCCTGGGCGTCATCGAGCGAGAACTGGGCGACGTAGACAAGGACATCTCCTCGTTCAAGAGCCGCAATCTGCTGCCCGACGTAGAGACCGCCGCACAGCAATATATGCAGAAGAGCGGCGATGTAGACAAGCAGATACTCGAGCTGAACTCACGCCTCTCCATGGCACGCTACCTGCGCGACTTCCTGACGGGCAAGGTGGGCAAGAACCAGCTCCTGCCAGCCAATATCGGCATCGACAGCCCGGGTATCGAGCAGCAGATTACCGAATACAACAAGCAGCAGCTGGAGCGCAACAACCTGGTGGCTAACTCCAGCGAGCAGAACCCATTGGTGGCTGACTATGACCAGAGCCTCGCCTCCATGCGCCATAGCATCGTAACCAGTATCGACAACTTCGTGGTGACACTCAACTCGCAGCTTGGCAACCTGCAGGCAAACGAGGCGCAGACCACCAGCCAGATAGCCAGCAACCCTAGCCAGGCAAAGTACCTGCAAACAGTGGGTCGCCAGCAGAAGGTGAAGGAGGCGCTCTACCTCTTCCTCTTGCAGAAGAGAGAGGAAAACGAGCTTTCCAAGGCTTTCACCGCCTACAACACGCGCATCATCACCCCTCCTACGGGCGACATCAAGCCCGTGCAGCCTGTGCGCCGCAACATCATCCTCGTGGCTTTCGTTCTCGGATTCCTGATACCTGTGGTAGTCATCTTTATCCGTGAGAACATGAACACGACGGTGAGGGGTAGAAACGACCTCAAGAACATCACCATACCATTCCTCGGTGAGATACCATACAGCATCAGTCGTAAGAACAGACCAACTCTTCTGCAGCGCATCCAGTTCTGGAAGAAGCCGAAGGAGACGCGACAGATTGTGGTGAAGGCAGGCAAGCGCGACATCGTGAACGAGGCGTTCCGCGTGCTGCGCACTAACCTGGAGTTCATGATAGGCACCCATCCCGAACAGAACGTCATCATCCTTACGTCTTTCAACCCAGGCTCGGGCAAGAGTCACTTGGCAGGCAACATCGCCATGTCGCTCGCCATCAAGAAGAAACGGGTGCTCGTCATCGATGGTGACCTCCGCCATGGTTCCGCATCCATGCTCGTGGGCAGCCCTGGCGAGGGACTCAGCGACTATCTCAACGGCAGGACCGATGACCTGGAGGGCATCATCTGCCATGGCGAGGAGCATGGACTGGTGAAGGATTTCGACGTGCTGCCTATCGGTACCATGCCGCCTAACCCTACGGAGCTCCTCTTCACCGAGCGTCTGGAGAAGGTGATCAGGCAGATGAGGGGTGAGTACGATTATGTGTTCATCGACTGTCCACCAGTGGAAATCGTGGCAGATACCCAGATTATAGAGAAACTTGCCGACCGCACCATCTTCGTGGTACGCTCGGGCTTGATGCAGCGCAGTATGCTGGGCGACATTGAGCAGCTCTACAAGGACAAGAAATTCAAGAATATGTCGCTCATTCTGAACGGAACCAAGGCTCAGGGCGGCCGCTACGGCCACTACTATCGCTATGGCTATCACTATGGCTATGGCTACGGCTACCACTACGGCTCCGACAAGAATGGGGGGGGCAAAAATAGGAAAGTAGAAAATTGGATAAAAGAATAGAAAAATATGAATATATTCCGTGAGGCGTTCCGTTGGATTTGCAATCCTACGGCAAGCAAGAAAGCACCATCAGAGAGACTCCCCGGCGGCATCGACTGGCACTGCCACATCCTGCCCGGCGTGGACGACGGATTTCAAGAGGTAAAGAAGTCGTTGGAAATGTTGTGCCTTTACGAAGACGCAGGCATGAGGGATGTCTGGCTTACGCCTCATATTATGGAAGACGTACCCAACGAGACCACCCATTTGCGCCAAGTATTTGCGAACTTCCAAAAACAATATCAGCAGGACTTCGCCGAGCGAAACCCTGCTGACAGAAAAATGCTCCGGCTGCATCTCGCAGCCGAAAATATGCTAGATGCGCTCTTCGAAAAGCGCCTGAAGGCAAACGACCTGTTGCCGCTGGGCGAGGATGGCAAGCTCCTGTTGGTGGAGACGAGCATCTTCTCTGCCCCGATGAATTTTCATGCCCTCCTGGAGCGCATCAAGAACAAGGGCTACACGCCCGTGCTTGCCCATCCAGAGCGCTACCTCTATATGGAGAAGCGCGATTACGAGAAGCTCAAGTTGATGGGCATAAAGTTCCAGCGAAATGTGTTCTCGATAGATGGGCAGTATGGCAAGAAGGTGCAGAAACGATGCAAGTGGCTCATGAAGCAAGATATGTACGACATGGTGGGCTCCGACATGCACCGCCTCGGCATCTTCTGGCAATACTGGTAGAATTAGAACTTAAGGTTAAGGTTTGATTACTGGGAATTTTACTGGCAGCTCTGTACGCAGAATGCGCTAGCTACGGCGGTAAGTACGGTGATGATGAAATTGATCACCTTCTTGATGGTTTCTTTCTTCATAGTTCAAATTAAAATTAAAAATTCAATACTCAACATTCAACACTCAACATTCCTCATTCCCCATTAAAGTGGAAATTTTTTCGCTGCATCGAAGCAAGGGCATGCCTTCGGGGTGGTGCCCGGCAAGTCACGATGACCCACTATCTTAGCCTGTGGGAACGTGATCTTGAGCTTGCGCAGCAGATTCCACATTGTGTCATACTGGGCACGGGTAAGGGTGTCGGCAGGACGACCCTCGTCATCCAGCCCGCCCTCGTAGCAGATGCCGATGGAGCAGCGGTTGTATGGGCGGGCATGTGAGCCCACCTCCAGCAGCTTTCTGAACTGCGTGATGCTTCCGTCCTTGTGGACATAGAAGTGGTAGCCCACGGTGCGGAATCCACGCTTCTTGTGGTCGCGCATCAGTTGCTTGTCGGTGTAGTTACGGTCGGCACGTGTTGCCGAGCAATGAATTACGAGAAAACGGACGCTCAGAGGTGAGTCCATCATCTCGCCGTTCTCTGTGTAGGCGAGCAGGAGATGCTCATTGAGCACCTCCTCGCCGCCAATCGTCATCGGAAATCGATCTTGTGTCATTTTCGGTCAATTGATTTTAAAAACTTGTTAAGGGGATTTTCAATCCCCGTTAAGTGATAACAGGGATTTGCAATCCCCGGTTACTCAAGTCCATCGCCTTCCGAACTGCTGCCTGGGTTAGTGGTAGAGCCAGAGTCGCTCTTGCCTGTATCTCCCGATGGCGTAGTTGTTTCGGTGTCGGTGGTGGTCGAAGACTTCTTTTTCTTAGCACCATACTTCTTCAAGTTGGCGTCGAGGTTGAGATTCACAGAGCGGAAGTCGCCCGTGGCGCGGGCTTTCATTCTTACTCCTTCGATGTTCTTAGATACGTTGAAGTCGTCGGCGTTCTCTGCACCCATCTTGTTCTTGATGCTGATATAGAAGATGGCGAGGTTGTCGAGCTTTACATTCTTGCCCATGAGCAGGAGCTCCTTGATGTGGCTCACGGCATCGATGAGGATGCCCTTGATGGTCCCGGCTGAGAATGGAGAGTTGTGACCATGCATGTGGTCGGCGAGCTCATCGAGATCTACAGTTTCACTAATGTGGGGCTTGGCGTAGTACTTGCCATAAGCCTTCACGTTCTTCTTGTTGTTGTTCTTCTTTAAATCGTACTCAATCATAAGGCTAATAAATTGTTTTATGGTTCGTGTTTCATGTATTAAAGCGCTGCGCAGTGCTTGTTTCTTGTTTACGGTTGCAAAGATACGACTTTCAGAAGAGGCTTCTGTACGATAGGGGTGAGATAGGGATACGATGGGGCATAAAACTGGAAAACTCAGTATTATGGCTCGCCCAGATACTCATAGATGAGTAGCGTCTGGCGCATGGTGAAGGTCTTCGCCAACCGTTCGTAGCCCTCTCTTCGCAAGGCTTCAAGCAGAGGCGGACAGTGGTTTACCATTCGCATCAGGTGGTTTAGTGCCACGTGTTTCGACTGCTCCGGAAAGTAGAGCTTGGCAAGCTCGAATTTTTTGTATATCTTGATTTTCATATAGATTTGACTTTTATGAATCGCGGTAATAATACTTAGCGTTTCTCTTGATGATACTTAGCGTTGCTGGCAATGCTGGTTAGCACTTGCCAGAATGCTGCTTATTGTTGGTCAGAACCATTCTGGCTATCCGTAGCTATGGTTCTGTACGGTTTCAGGTACGTTTCTGCGCATTCGTTTGGGCTGCAGATCGCCTCGGTGTTGATTTCTCCCGGATTCTTCTCTATCACGAGCCATCCGTTGCCTTTGGCGCGGTGTACCTTCTTGAATCCCAGTCGCTGCATCACGGCACTCAGATTTTGGTGACTCATGTTGCGGCTCAGGGCAGGACTTCCGCCTATGCGCTCCATGATTTCCGATGAATAGCGGAACTTTACATATTGAGGGTCGGTGTCTGATTTCGGCACCTTGTAGAAGCGCAGTATCTGGTCTTCCATGAAGTTGGAAACCATGAACATGCCGTTGTGCTCCCTCATCACGTCTATGTCGACGGTGGTGAGCCAGTATACCCATCCCTCTTCCTGGTTCTTCACCCGATTGGTTACCTCTTGTCCCAGAGCTACAGCCTGGGCATAGACGTGCTGGTAGTCGATGGGTGTCTCCCTAGGGCTCTCGATATTGTCTACGAACCATGGTGAGTAGCGGCGGTTCTCCTCGTCGGTGATGATCTGTATGCTGTTGCTGGTGCCACAGAGGGCACCACGGTGCAGCAGTTCCGAACGATACTTGTCGTAGGGGCGGCGGATGGAGAACACCAGCTTGGTGACGTTGCTCTTGAGGGCGCTCAGCCCCTTGCCGAAGGTAGACTCCAGCTCGTCGAGGCATATGAGTGCCTTGCTTGAGAAAGCCTCCATGAAGTCCTTGTCGGTATAGTTGGCGGTTGACTCGTTGATGAAGTACTGGCGCAGGCATGGTGGCAGGATATAATAGAAGAATGTGGTTTTGTTGATGCCACCCCTTCCGATGAATATCAGGATGGTCTGGCTCACCACTCTCGGCGATACCCATGCAACCACCATCGATACGAGCCATTTCTTGAAGAAGTATCTGAACTCTTCCTGTGAGTGGTGGTAGCCAGGGCAATAGTTGATGGTTACCCGGTTGGCAAGCTCGTCGATGTAGTCGGTCTTTCCGTCCCATTTGGGCAGACTCCTGAGATATTCGTCGAAGGGATCCCAAGGCTCGCTGAAGTCGCTGTTGATGATGGCGTGCAGCTTGATGGCGGTCACTTCGAGTCCAATCTCGTCCATCTGGGTCCAGATGGTGTTCTCTATGTTGTCGTCGATGCGGGTCCACTTATGGTATTTGCCTTTGATTATATCGCGACTCAGCACCTCGTGAAATCCCGTCACCTCATTGTGGTGAAACTCGTATCTCATCGAGAGCCACTGCTTGATTACCTTGACTGTCGGCTTACCCGAGAAGCCCTCGCCTTTGCGGTAGAAGTGCCAGGTGCCTAGCTTCTCGGTGTGCTTGTAGCATGATTTCATCACGCTGTCAGCATCGGGATAGTCGGAGCTGAAGTTGCTCTTGGCGTAGGTCATTGCCTCTTCCTTGTCTATGCCATAGCGCACGCACACCTTGCCGAAGTGGAGCACATACTCGTTGTGGGCACCGCTCTCAAACTTGTAGCCCCACGTGTCGAGTAGGTTCAGTATGTGCTGCGCTGCCTCGTCCATCGAGGGAACCCCCTTGCCCAGTGCCACCATCTTCTGGCTGTTTCGCTTGCGCTTGCTGGCACGTTTGGCATATTTCGCCTCGTTGGCCTTCTTGGTGTAGAGCGCCTTCAGGTCGTGGGTGTCCAGGCCGAAAGGCTCTGCGTCCCAATGAAAGTAGGCGGTAGGGTCGTGGGCGAGTCCGCACATCCGGGTGATGTCTACGCATTGCTCGTCGGCAGGCACGCCTAGCAACTTACTGTAATAGCTCATCGCCTTGCGTATGATCACATCGAAAAGTTCCAGTGCCGTCACCTCGTCGTCATCTATGGGCAGGTATCTGGAGATGATGCGCAGACCCCGTTGGCTCACGGTGATGAACCTCATCATGGTGTGAGGGTCGGCGTCCGCCTTCTGTACGACCTCCTTCATCTTTTCTGCAGGAATCTTGTCGATGTCCACGGCAATCATCTGGGTGGTCTTCACCACGTTGCGCAGTTCCTTGCCCCGTCCGTCCATGAGCACGGAGGTAGTGATGCCTGGCATCATCACCTTGGTTTGATGAGCGAGCTCGCTGCTGATGCGCATGTTCTTGCGGTAGTCTTCGGTACGCGCCTGGGTCATGGCATCGAGGGTGATGATTCGCTGCAGTTCATCAAGACTGATGAGTTGTCTGCTTTCGCTGGAGGCGATAGCATAGAAGAAAGATGGTAATACCATTTCTTGTCTTTGTTGCTGTTCTGTTGTTGTCATTTTTAAGCCAATGATTAGAAGTTGATGTAAAATTGAATCATATAGATTCCGCTGCAAAGCTAAGCATAAAATTTGGCATTGAAATCAAAAAGTTCCGATTTTGGAACATAACATAAATTTATTTAAAATGTTTTTAAAAAAAATCAAAAGTGAAGTCATGGGAATCAAGGATTCCTACGACTACAGACGGGCATGATTCCTGTCCACAAGTGTTTTAATCTTTTAGTCCACAACGTGTTCTGGGCTATGCGTGAAGAACTGAAGGAAGACCGCTTTGAGGGTGGTCTTACTGAGGAGGAGAAGCATTGGGCTTCCACCAAGTCAGCCATCCGCAAGGAGTTCCGGCTGTCTGATGCGTACACCAAGAGTCTGGAGACGATGGACCGTGTTGTTTCCATCGACGACTACTGGGGCGCGATACGTTGGATGGAGTCGTTGGTGGGCGAGGCTCACAGAGACGAGCTGCTTCGTCTGATTGACGGGTTGTTGGAACCATTGTCGCCGAAATGAGCGATTTTTAGATTAGCAAACAAAGCGTGAAGTGTGAAGGGGGTATATGAACTTTAGCGTGAAAAGAGTGTTAAAAAGAAGGCATAACTATCTGATACCCTTTCTCTTTATCTTTTGCGCACGATGTATATACAAAAGTTCTTATACACCCCCTTCACACCCACCCAAACATACTTTGAGAGGGGAAAAGGCATTCCCTCCTCACTATGGCATCCTGATTTCTTAAAGAGAAAAAACTATCCTCCCCAAGATTCAGGGTGCTTTATAATTAAAGATTTTAAAGCGAAAAGTAGCTTAGTAGTGTGGGCGCTACATAATCACCCACAACGCATCCTGTAGTTCTCATTCGGGAAGTAAGTCCCGAAAGAGGCTCAGGATGCTTATTATTCAAGAACTTAAAACAATGCGTAATTTTAATCAATTAAAAATTGCCGTAGCCGGAACCGGTTACGTAGGACTCAGTATTGCTACGCTTTTATCCCAACATCATGAGGTAACAGCAGTAGATGTAATTCCCGAGAAAGTAGAAAAACTGAATCATCATATATCACCGATACAGGATGAATATATCGAGAAGTATCTTGCAGAGAAACCTCTGCATCTCACAGCAACCTTGGACGGCAAGTCAGCTTATAAAGATGCAGACTTCGTAGTCATTGCAGCACCAACGAACTACGACCCCGTGAAGAACTTCTTCGATACCACTCATGTAGAAGAAGTTATCGACTTGGTATTGGAAGTAAATCCCGATGCAGTGATGGTAATCAAGAGTACTATCCCAGTAGGTTATACCCGAAGTCTTTATCAGAAGTATGCTCAGAAAGGAGTGAAGCAATTCAATCTCCTCTTCTCTCCAGAGTTCCTCCGAGAGAGCAAGGCACTCTATGATAATCTCTATCCAAGCCGCATCATAGTAGGTTATCCTAAGCTGATAGAACGCCCTGAGTTTAAAGATGAGAATGAGGCAATCTTGAAGGTTACTGATGTAGAAAAGTTGAAAGAAGCAGCCAAGATCTTCTCTCAACTTCTTGTTGAAGGTGCTATCGCATCACAGTCTGTAGGCAATTCAACAATTAACACTCAACATTCAACATTAGAAAACAAGGGCATCCCTTGTTTGTTTATGGGCATGAAGGAAGCAGAGGCCGTCAAGCTCTTCGCCAACACCTATCTTGCCCTAAGAGTAAGTTACTTCAATGAGTTGGATACATACGCAGAAGTCAAGGGCTTGGATACCAAGGCAATCATTGATGGCATAGGTCTTGACCCACGTATCGGAACCCATTACAACAATCCAAGTTTCGGCTATGGTGGTTATTGCCTCCCAAAGGATACCAAGCAGCTCCTGGCAAACTATGCCGATGTTCCGGAGAATCTGATAGAGGCAATCGTTGAGAGTAATCGTACAAGAAAAGACTATATTGCAGATGCCGTGCTCAGAAAGGCTGGTTACTATAATGAGAATAGTAGCTATGATGCCAGCAAGGAACACAACTGTGTGATAGGAGTTTATCGCTTGACGATGAAGAGCCACAGTGATAACTTCCGCCAGTCTGCCATCCAGGGTATTATGAAGCGAATCAAGGCAAAGGGTGCAGAGGTAATCATCTATGAGCCAACTTTGGAAGATGGCAGCACCTTCTTCGGAAGTAAAGTAGTAAATGATATGGCAGCATTCAAGTCACAGAGCCAAGCCATCATTGCTAACCGCTATGATGCTTGTCTCGACGATGTACAAAGTAAAGTATATACAAGGGATATATTTAGAAGAGACTAGTTATGGTAGATTATAATATTAGTCTAGATGGTAAGACCATCTTGGTGACAGGTGCGGCAGGATTCATCGGCAGCAATCTTGTAAAGCGCCTTTTCAATGATGCTGAGAACATCAAGGTAATCGGTATTGATAGCATTACGGATTATTATGATGTGTACATCAAGTATGAGCGATTGAAGGAGATAGAAGCTTTAGGTAAGGATTGGACATTCGTTCATGACTCCATTGCCAACAAGGAAGCTGTAGAGGAAATCTTCTCAAAAAACAAGATTTCTGTAGTGGTGAATCTTGCAGCTCAGGCAGGCGTACGTTATAGTATTACGAATCCTGATGCTTATATTCAGAGCAATCTCATAGGATTCTATAACATCCTGGAGGCTTGCCGCCATCACGAGGTAGAGCATCTGGTTTATGCTTCTTCCTCATCAGTTTATGGAAGCAACAAAAAGGTTCCTTATTCTACTGATGATAAGGTAGATAATCCTGTAAGTCTTTATGCTGCAACCAAGAAGAGCAACGAGTTGATGGCTCATGCTTACTCTAAGCTTTACAATATTCCTAGCACTGGTTTGCGTTTCTTTACAGTATATGGTCCTGCTGGTCGTCCAGACATGGCATATTTCGGTTTTACGAATAAACTGGTAAAAGGTGAAACTATCAAGATTTTCAATTATGGTAATTGCAAGCGTGATTTCACCTATATTGATGATATTGTAGAGGGTATTGTAAGAGTGATGCAGCATGCGCCGGAGAAACAGAATGGTGAGGATGGTCTGCCTATCCCTCCATACAAGGTATATAATATAGGTAACAGTCACCCAGAGAATCTTTTAGATTTCGTTACGATTTTACAGGAAGAGTTGATTCGTGCTGGTGTGCTTCCTAAGGATTATGACTTCGAGGCGCATAAGGAGCTGGTGGCAATGCAGCCAGGCGATGTGCCTGTAACCTACGCTAATACTACACCATTGGAGCAAGACTTTGGGTATAAGCCAGATACGTCGCTTAGAGAGGGACTTAGGGCGTTTGCACAGTGGTACAAGAGATATTATGTGAGAAAATATAGTTAAAATAAATATATTCATTGAACACTAATTACGTGATTTTTATGATTGCTTCAAAACAAGATTTAAAAATATATTTACTAAAGTTTCGCAAGTGAATAAATATCAACTTGCTTGTTTATAAATATACATATTACGTAGCGTATGGGCAACAGGATTACTTTCGATGAAATCTGCCAGTAACTCTGTGGCATCTATAGAGTAACGCTCTGCAGCTTCCAGAACGAAGTCCAAAATAATAGCCCATATCTTGTCCGTTACGGACAACTCGAGAGTGTCATTAGTAACCTCTGTAAAGAGACCACCGATGGTTTCATACGCTTCAAATCTCTTCACTGTACACAAGATGTTATACTGCATCATTGTCAAAGTGAAGCTAGCAATTTGAGCGGCAAAATGTACAGACTGGCATTTACCAAAGTTCAGCAAGGTCTTGCAATCCTTGTATGCAACTTCGGTAGCCCATCGTCTGGCATAAATACGATACGCTTCAAGGAAGCTAAGAGAAAGGTCTGTGGTCAACAACCCATTCCAGTTTCCCTTGCGTCCTCGCTTGCAAAAGAACAAACGGACTGGCACACCATCCAACTTAACGTCCATTGTACAATAGGTACAGCGAAGTATTTTGTTGTGTTTGCATGCCTTCTCCTTTTGCAGGTGCTTGATGATTTGCTTGGCATTCATCTTACCATGCTTCGTTGCATAGTTGGTTTTGCCCAGTTTAATCATGCCCAACAGGTGACACTTGATATGTCTGCTGGAAATGAAACGCACAAGCTTAGTGTTTGTAAACCAGCTATCTACGAGCAAGTAATCAAAGCGAACACCTCGCTTGATGGCATACTTGACCATATCTATGGCCTTGTCTGTCTTCTTCATCAGATATTCATCCACACGCTCTTTTACCGCTTGCCCTTCGTGGTCCTCGGTATAGCGAGCTTTGCGTTGCTTAGCAGTAAGTCCCTGAACCTTTTGCTTGTCCTTTCCCTCCTCACCATGAAGAGAGAAATCGAGAAAGAGCTGGCTAACGCCATCGGACAACATCATGGTCAGACACTTATAACCAAGGATGCTCTTTTGATGAACATGAGACCAGATTCTTCCTATGAGTTCGGTCGTCATACCAGTCTTAGGTGCATCAGTATCATCAATAATCAAACAAACCGGCTTGTCATGATGAACAGTTGTGCTGCTTGATATCTTCTTTATCAGCTGAAGATTCATTGCATATAGTAACTTGCGCCACTTGACGTTGCCATCATTCATAAAACGATAGAACATGTCTTTATCACAATTGAACAATTTACTCAAGGACGAGTTGGAGTATCGACTCGCATTCTTGACTACGAAGAACGGGAAGAGCATGAGGAGGTTGAGTACCTGCAAAGTGGTGAACTTGCAGTTCTCTTTCTTCTCTACTCCAATCTGGCTGGAGCGTATATTTATATGTTCCATCACACCCATAATGCACTTAATTGCACGATTATCGTCATTTTTTGCGAAAAAGCTTCGCAGATCTGAAATAATTTTTGTATCTTTGCTCACGGCTTTGAAGTTTTATCTTTATTGTTTAGCGATTATAAAGATACTCATTTTCTGTGAGTTATACAAACTTCAGAGCCTTTTTTATTCCAAAATTACGTTAAATCACGCTTGTGAATTTTCACTTGCGAAACTTTAGTATATTTAGATGCGGATAGAAGGGCAAACCATATTTCCGGTTTGTCTTTGTTTTTTAATAAGACATGGCGTTACTTAAAGTATATGAGGAAGATAGAATATCTTACCAATTGTAGACAAGGAAAATTGTCCAAAATATTACTCTTATGGTATCGTTACAAGTTTAGGAATCTTAGTGTTTTAACTGGAATCTCTATACCTCCTAACACCTTTGGCAAAGGTTTATATATTCCTCATTATGGTGCTATAGTAGTGAATGGTACCGTTCGTTTTGGAGATAATTGTGTCATTCAGAATGGTGTTAATGTCTCCGATAAGGTGTGGGGGGGCAACATTGTTACCTTGGAGCTGGCGCAAAAATCTTAATAGGAGTTCATATTGGAAACCATACTATAGTTGGTGCTAATGCAGTAGTTACTAAGTCTTTTGATGAAGAGAATGTCGTATTGGCAGGTGTTCCTGCTCGAATTATTTCCCACAAAGGATTTAAGGATAGGAAAACCGTTTGATATAAGTAGCAAATGATTTATTTAATTCTTATATTATTGTTTCTATTTCCCGTATATGCTTGTGATTATAAATTGTGGAATTACGGGAACAGTTATGAAAGAGGGAATACATATAAAGGATATTACTTTTTTCTTTATACTGTGTTAGTGTTGTTCTTGGGACTGAGAAATTATGTTGGTGGCGATACAATCGGTTATATTGACATGTGGAAAAAGATTCCTTTTCTGGAAGAACTGTCTAAATTTGACTTTTTGCACGCCAAGTATGCTCCTATGTGGTATATAACCAACAGTTTTTGTAAAACCATCAATTCTAATTTCTATTCATTCCAAATATTTCATGCAATATTAGTTAATGGAGTTATATTCTACATAGTTAGCAAGTATTGTCAGTATCGTTTTACTGTAATATTCTTCTATGTAGTTGCGACAATGCTTTATTTCAACTGCGAGATTTTAAGAGAGTCACTCAGTCTGAGCTGTGGTTTACTGGCAATGAATCATTATAAAGAAAAAAAATGGGTACAATATTTTTCTTGGAGTTTACTTGCTCTGTCTTTTCACAAGTCTGGTATAGTGTTATTGGTAATTCCTTTTTTGTATAGGTATTCTGCATCAACTATTAATTATAAACAACTTCTAATTCTGTTGATTATTGGTTTTATTTTTAGTAGTTTTTTGCTTAAACATATTGTAGGAAGTTTCTTGCCATTTTTTTCAGATTCTTTTGAGGAATATTCTCAAATGAAAAGAGCAACGATTTTTGGTAGTGTTAGATCTTGTTTAATAGTTTTATTAGTAGCTTATTTAGTGAAACAGTATGAGACTGCTAATAACTGTATGTCTGCGACAGTTATTGTAGGAGCGAAGTTTTATTTGCTGACACAGATCTTAGGACTTTTTCTACCTATTTTTTCCACTCGTTTTGTAAATTACTTTCAGATATATTATTTAATATTATTGGGTGATTTTATCTGGAACCACTATGGAGCGAAGAAAATATTAATTTTTGCCTTATATGCTAATTTTATATTTGGTGTGGTAAAACATCAGGCTAGAGATGTTTCTGATTGGGTAAGTTCCACTTCTCATGGTTATTATTTTTATCAAATATATTACCCATATTACTCAATTTTTGATGATATTCCTTATGATGAGTTAAACCATAGAAAGAATATTTATTATCAAGAGCGTTTAAATCGATTAAAGCACGAATAATGAAACAGCATGTATTGTTAGTAGATTTTAGCTTTGCTAAATATACACAAATCAGTCAGGTGAGTTGCGTTTCGAGTTTCTTGTCTCCACCTATATGGAAGAGACTTCTTAGCTTGTTTACACATAAATTATATTTGGAAGATAATCCTAATTTGGAAAATGTGATCCAACAAATGGATGTTATCATTCTATTTGACATGAGAAAGAATTATGACGAGGTAGCGAGACGTATAGAAAGAGTTTGTAGTCCAACTGCAAGATTAATATTTTATTCTTGGAATCCACTCTGCGAGTCTAAAGCTCATTCTAGATTAAGTGAAAGGTGGATTAAAGCGACTTTTTCAAAAAAAGATGCAGCTTGTGCTGGATTCATTTATGTAGGTTCATTTTATTTCAAAAACGTATTAACAGAAAACGTATTAACAACTAAATGGGATGGGCTTTTCATAGGGCAAGATAAGGGGAGAAGAGAAATGCTTTATAAAGTTGCAAGTTTATATAGGAAGAACCGATTACAGTCGAGAATTATTTTAGTTAATAACCGTAAGGCTTTGTTTAGCAGAAGATATTCTTGGCATATTGATTATAATGTAGTATGCAAAAATGTTCAAGCAAGCAATTCTGTTATTGAGATTCTTCAGGAAGGACAAGAAGGAATTTCTTTGAGAGCTTTTGAATCTATGTTTTATGAGAAGAAATTAGTCACCAACAACCAACATATTGTCAATTACGATTTTTACAATTCTCATAATATTTTTATTCTAGGTAAGGATGATGAATCTGGTTTTAAGGCTTTTATTCAATCTCCTTATGTAAAATTAAGTGACGCTATCGTTGAGAAGTATAAAATGGCAAGTTGGTTGAATAGAATGTTAAGTTTATGAATTCAAATAAAAAGAGTTTCCTTAAGACTTCTGCTTATGCCGTGTTTTCACAAGTTGTATCCTTGTGTTGTGGGCTAGTTACATCATTATTGCTTCCAAAAATTTTAGGAATCGAACAATTTGGTTATTGGCAATATTTCTTCTTGTGTAGTAGTTATGTAGGGCTTCTTCATTTCGGCTTTAGTGATGGTATATATTTGGTTTTGGGCGGTAAGAAGTTTTCCGAAATCAACAGGAAACAGTATTATCCCCAATTGCTGTTGGTGTCGTTTCTTCAAATGGTCATAGCCTTATTGGTTGCTCTATATTCGTACCTGTTTCTGAAAGGCGCTTATCAGGTTGTTTTTTATTTCCTTGGTGTTTATATCATTGTTGAGAATGTATATAAGTTGTTGTCGTTTGTCTTGATGGCAACCGATAAAATGCGTTATTATTCCAAGACTGTTGTAATAGACAAGGTGACCTTCTTGGGGCTTTTGTTTGTGTTTCTGGTTCTCTTTAACAAAGATTCATTTGTCAATGTTATTTTCTCTTATCTTTGTGCCCGTTTCATAGCCCTAGCATTTGTTTCCACTTGCTTTGGGGGAGTCTTCGATTTCACAGTCACATCCAATTTGTTTGCCAGAAATAATCTACGTGCTACATGTGGAAATATGATAGTGGGAATATCGTTGACAATTTCCAATTTGTTGAGTACCTTCATCATAGGCTCTGGTCGTTTCTTTGTAGAGCATAATTGGGGTATTTCTGTTTTTGCCAAGATATCGTTTGCTGTATCTTTGTCTATGTTCGTTTTGACATTCATTTCACAGATAGGGTTAGTTTTGTTCCCATACCTTTGTAGTATGGAAAAGGATAGACAAAGGCAGCTGCTGGATATGCTAACTTTTGTTATAGGACTCTTTGCGATGGTTTGCTTTATCGGCTTCGTTCCTCTGTCATTGATAATAAAGACTTGGATACCAAAGTATGTGGACAGCCTGAGCTATTTGATGATTTTATGTCCTATAGCTCTTTTTGAGACGCGGATGGTATTGCTTTTTGGTACCTATTTCAAGACGTTCAGAAAGCAAATTGTATTGTTGAAAATCAATTTGGCTTCAGTGCTATTTGCTGTTTTCTTTTATTATCTGTCTTCGAATGTGGTGAATTGTATAAATATGCTTGTTATGGGTATGTTGGTTAGTATCATTTTGAGAAGTTATTTGTGTCAGTTTTATCTATATCGTTATTTGAACGTTAAATTGGATAGGTTTGTAATTTGCCTGGAAATACTGACCTCTGTTTTTATGATTCTTGCTTATAATCTGTTTGCAAGTATGTTACTGTTTTCTTTGGTCTATGTCGTTTCTTTGACTATTCTGGCATTAGTTCGTAAAGAGAAAATCAAATATAGTTATTTATTAATCAAATCTTGATGGAAAAGTTGCTTTTTATTGCTTCCATTCAATATGGAGAACCTCCTACTGGTGGTGGGGCGCAAGCCAAAAATCAATTGTTGTTGGCACATCTTAAAAAGTATTATGACGTGAGATTCTTTGATACTTGGAACAAGAGTTCTATTGTCTGTTTGTTGTCTGCCCTAGTTTATGTAATTCTTTATAAGTGTAAATGCGTGTTGTCTATCTCTGGGCGTGGTGCTTTGTGGTTAGGCAAGATCTTGAAAATCTTGCATGTTCATAGACAAGTCATTTACTTTGTTATTGGAGGAGACTTGGGAAAAAAAGTAGAGGGGCATTTGAATAATGTCCCTGTATTAAAATCATTTCATAAGATTTTAGTACAGGGACATTACATGAAGGATCAGCTTAACAATGTGGGGCTGAGCAATGTAGAAGTCTTGCCTAACTTTAAGCCGATAGGAGAGTTGCCTGCGAAAAGAAATCGCCCAACTGGGGGCATTAAGTTCGTATTTCTAGGACGTTTGATAGAGGAGAAAGGTGTTGGCTTGCTCATAGATGCATCCAGAAAATTGTATGAAGAATATGGCAAGAAATTTTTAGTGACTTTTTACGGTTCGCAAACAAATACATATTCACAGGGATATTTTGACACCTTGGATTGTGATTACATATCGTATGGTGGCTTCTTAAACTTGAAGTCGAAAGAGGGATTGAGACAACTTTCTGAATATGATGTGATGGTATTCCCTACATATTTTGAGGGCGAGGGATTTCCAGGTGTGTTGATTGATGCTTTCAAGGCTGGTCTTCCCGTGATAGCTTCAGATTTCCATGCAAATCCAGATGTTATTTCAAACTCTTCATTAGGTGTGCTAATAAAGCCAAAAGATGTCGATAGTTTGAAATCGGCAATGCTTGAATTTATAGAAAACCCTTCAAGAATACCGATTATGTCTATGGCTGTTCAAAAGGAGGTATGCAAATATGACATAGACAAGGTGTTAAATAAGGAAAAATTGAACAGAATCTTTGAAAAATGATACAAAGCAAACGTTTACTTTGGGCCGATTCACTCAAGGGATGGGTCGTAAGTGGGGTGAGAATACTATTGCCTTCAGGTAGCGATGCTGTTATTGTTGGTCTTAGTTTTGTGTTATGCTTGTTTCTGACGTTCTGCATCGTAGAAGGTTTGAAGAAAAATAAAATCACAGCCAAGGTTCTTCTTGGCAAATTATAAGCAAAAAAATGAAAATTGTAAATATAATAGGGGGATTAGGTAACCAAATGTTCCAGTATGCATTTGCTTTAGGACTCAAATCAAAATACCCCAATGAGGCTATTAAAATTGATTTGTCTCATTTTAAAGGTTACCCATTACACAATGGATATGAATTAGAACGAGTTTTTGGCTTGAAACTCTTGGATGTTGCTTCATCTGTTGACTTAATGAAGGTATCATATTATGTTCCAAATTATAAACTCTCACGGCTTGTGAGAAGAGTTTTCCCACATCGTAAGTCTGAGTACATCGAGCCAAGATTGTTTACTGATTGGAGTCTTGATATAAATGCGATAAAGGGTAATTGCTATTTTGAGGGAAGCTGGCAAAATTTCAACTACTTCGAAGACATAGAGATTGATATTCGTAATGCTTTTTCCTTTAAAGACAAGCTTCAAGGCGAAAATTTACAAATCGCTAATTTGGTGGAATCAACCAATAGTGTTTCTATACATATAAGAAGAGGAGATTATTTGTTGGAGGATGAATATGCTGGTATATGTGATGTGCCTTATTATAGCAATGCAATATCATATATAAAAAATAATGTTGCTAATCCTCATTTCTTTATATTTTCTAATGATATTGATTGGTGTAATGAGCATATTGTACCATTATGTGATACTGTAACGTTGGTCTCAGGAAATTCAGCTGAAAAGGCTTATGTTGACATGCAATTAATGTCAATGTGTAAACATAATATAATAGCTCATAGCTCTTTTAGTTGGTGGGCAGCGTGGCTAAATGGGCATGCTGGTAAAATTGTTATTGCTCCTTTTGAATGGATGCATCGACAAGGTTTGACGGATAAACCGCAAATGCCAGATTGGAAATTAATGAAGAATATATAGAATTAAAAGGTATGAGTTTAGAGCAAAAAATAAATTATCAGTTGAACAAAGTTCCTGGTGTGAAGAAATATATCAAACGTGCATATCAGTTAGGATGTTATACTGTGAGTAAGAAGATAAAATCAGAGGGGAACATCGAAAAGGTTTCGCCAAATGACGATAAAGAGTACTTTTTTGGTTATTACGATAAGTCGCCATGGGATGCAAGTATGCGCTATTTGATTTGTATGAGGGCGATTAATACTTGGAGCGAACCTGACCCGAAAGGGACTGCGGATATATTGCTGATCGATACTGACGTCAATAATGGGGTGAGAAAAATCGCAACTACTCATACGTGGAATGTTCAGCAAGGTTGTATGGCGCAATGGCTTGGTCCAGATTTTAAATCTCGTATTTTGTATAATGATATGCGTAATGGTAAGTATTGCTCTGTAATCTTGGATATCGTTACAGGTGAAGAACGAATATTGCCTTTGCCATGTTATACGGTGTCATCGGATGGTAAAACTGCGTTATCCTTGGATTTTTCTCGTTTGCATAACTTGCGATTGGGATATGGATATGCTGCTCTTCCTGAAAAAACTAAAGGCATTGCACTTCCAGATACTGCTGCTATTTGGAGGATGAACTTGGAAACTGGTGAAGTTGTTGATTTGCTAAAATATACAGATTTCTCTGGATTTCAATCACGCCATGAAATGCAAGAAAAAGGCTCTGTTCATAAAGTGAACCATTTGATGATTTCGCCTAATGGAAAACGCTTTATGGTATTGTATCGTTGGTTTTGTGGACAAAGAAAATATACTCGTTTGATTACTTGCAATATAGATGGAACAGATATGTATCTATTGAGTGATGATGATATGGTTAGCCATTGTTTCTGGAAAAATGACCAGGAGATAATTGCATTTGAACGTAAAAAGTCAGATGGCCCAGGCTATTATTTGATGAAGGACAAAACACAAGAATATACGCATTTATGGCCACAATTAAGTAATGATGGTCATCCTAGTTATTGTCCTACAGATAATAATCTAGTTATATTTGACACTTATCCAAGTAGATGTCGAGTCCAAGAATTAAAATTGGGCTATGATACAGATACGACAGGGGAAAGTGTGAAAACTATAGTAAAAGTTTTTTCTCCTTTTAAATATGACAATGATACTCGTTGTGATTTACATCCGCGTTGGAGACAAGACGGAAAGGCGATATGTTTTGATAGCGTATTTGAAGGACATCGAGGGTTATATGTGGTATCAATTTAATAAGCCGTTTGTATGAAAAAATGTGTGGCGGTTCTTCTGCCGATATATAAAAACGATAGTTTGGAATATTTTAAGCTCTCACTTAATAGTGTCTTTTCTCAAACTTTTCATAACTATAAGATTTTTGTAGGTGTTGATGGGGAGGTTCCTTATGCTACAAAAACTTATCTCCAAGAAATGGATAAGCGAGGCGATGTAGAGGTGTGTTGGTTCCCCAAAAATCGAGGGTTAGCTTGTGTCCTGAATGACTTGATAGCTATCGCTCATGTACAAGGCTTTGACTATTTAGCACGTATGGATGCTGATGATGTTATGTTGTCTAGTCGTTTGCAAAAACAAATGTCTTATATGGAGTCTCATAAAGATATTGATGTTGTGGGAGGTGCTATTGAAGAAATGGATAAACAATCTATTTCTCGTGGAAAAACGATAATTTATCCCTTAACTCATCAAGAATGTGTGAACTTCTTCGAGAAGCGTAATCCGCTGGCACATCCTGCGGTTTTGTTCAGATATAGTTTCTTTGAAAAGTTAAAAGGTGCATATCGTGCAGATCATCCAAAGAATCAAGATACGATGCTTTGGTTGGATGGACTGATGGCAGGGTGCAAAATGGCTAACGTCCCTGATGTCGTTTTGCAATTCCGAGTGACTAATGACTTGTTTCGCAAACGTCGTAATGGATGGAATCTTGCAATGAGACAACTTGCTGATAGGTTGGAAGTGAATCGAGGATTAAAATATGGGGTAATGTCATATCTTTATGCCTATGCTACTTTCTTGATGCAGATTTCTCCAGCATGGGTGAAAAAACTTTGTTATCGTTATTTAAGGTGATTATGGCAACGTTAAGACTCTACATATATTCTCGGAACGCAAGACTTAATCCTTTCTTTTCTGATAAGGATGAGCAGGAGTCATTTATTGATGACATCAGGAGAACTCTAACTCATGATTGCGAGATTGAACGCTTTGTCAATTCTTGTGGCGTGGTACTCCTCAATACTCAGAAGACAAGGGATGCACTGCATGTGTTGCAAAGCAAATATGATGCAAACCATCGTGAGATACGTAAGCTAACGATGTTCATCAGTGCTAATGGTCTGGCAGAAAATGAACGATTTTTTGTCTTCGATGCAGGCACGGCAAAATGGAGCGATAGGAGATTGGCTATAGATGAACTCAGAATCTCGTCGACTTCATACGTTGAGTTAGCTATGTATCACAATCAACATTATCATAATTACTTTGAAGTTGAACGTTTTTTTGATGTATATGGCTATGGCTTTGACGGAATAAAGGTCGCTGTGGGTGAGCCAGATAAGAGTAAGAGAAAGTGTAGATTTTGCGGTTGTATAGATCCTGGTAAATACAAGGATGTAGCTCATGCTATCCAAGACTCATTGGGTAATAAATTGCTCGTATGTTACGAAGAGTGCGATGCCTGCAATCATAAGTTGAATGCTGTAGAGGATCATTTCTTGCATCTGATGGATGTGAGAAGATGTATCTTCCATATAGCTCGAAAGAATTCGACAAAATCTCCTCATGTGATTGGAGATAACTTTGCGTTGCATCCTGATGAGAATGGGGATGCTGTGCTCTATCTGAGAAAAGAACCTATTGAAGCCCTCCATATTAATATCGACAAGCCTTTTGGATATCGTTTGCATCATAAGGCTAACGTCACGAACGAGGGTATATATAAGGCTTTGGCTAAAATGGTGATAGATTTGATGCCAACAGACAGGCTTTGTCATTTTACAAATACCATCAAGTGGTTGCGTTCTGAGGAAATCTGGTCTTCTGATGTCTTACCTAGCATTATTTTTGGCAGTTCAAAAGAAAATCTATTTTATAAACAACCTGCACTGGATGTTTGTTTCAACAAAGAAGAGGATGGACCTTATTGTACAGGTATCCTTTGGATTTATGATGTTGTCTATCTGTTTGTGATGCCATTCGTGGATGTTGATAGGGGAAAGTTTAAATGGGATGGAAGTCTTGTAGAACATTGGAAATTCCTCTTGGATAGATTCATGATACAGTCACTGAATTTGCAAGATGGATGGGACTGGCATCGGGCTGCTCCATGGATTGATATGACAATAGAGTTTCCCAATCCCCGAATCATACTGAAAGATGGAAATGACGATGTGTTCGTGGAAGCTCAAGTAAAGAAAGATGATGAAGAAGCGGTGTCTTTCCCTGCTTTTACTTCCGAAGGTATTATTGTCAACAGGGTGAAAGTCGAATTTAAATGCCAATATCATGGCGCAACTATTCCTATAGAAGAACTTCATGATTTAACCTTTCATTTTGATATTCCAATATACGAGATAGAACCACGTACTAATCAGATTGTTGTAAAGACAAGCATTCAAGTGAATGACACGACTGACAAAGTAGCTTATTTCGCAGAGAGTTTCAAGGTAGTTTTCTCTTTGAAGTATTTTCGCCGTTTTGTCAGACTAGAGTATGCGAAGAAAGGTGAACTAAATAATTTAGCAATTGATATAGCTCTTAGAGATTATCTTTTTGAGCAAGCCTTGAAAACTGCTGAAAATAAGGCAAAACCTAAAAGGGAAAACACATCTTTCGAGGTGTGCTCTTTGGTGAAATTGCTACAGTATAAAGAACGGTTGCTGTCCTTGGCTTATTGGAAAGTGAGGATAAGAAAGCGATTCTTTGTTTTTTCAGACTGCATTATTCATGGAGTGGACTATCTCCCACAATAGTTACAAGCAAGGAAATGCTCGGTGGTTTCGGATAAATACCGGTTATGTCTTTGCCCTAGAAAATATTTAAAAAGGAAAATCATGATTTTGAAATGGATATTTGACCGACTGATGGCATTGGTTGGTCTAATGCTGCTATGGCCGGTTTTGTTGGTTGTGGCAGTATTGATTCGTGTGAAAATGCCAGGTGGTCCTGCGTTCTTCTGTCAGAAGAGGGTGGGGAAGAATGGTGAGCTGTTCACCTGCCATAAATTTCGCTCCATGACGGTGAAGCACGGTGGCTCGTCGGTTTCGGTGGCAGGCGATAGTCGCATCACGCCTTTGGGGGCTAAGTTGAGACACTATAAGTTGGATGAACTGCCCGAGTTATGGGATGTGCTGGTTGGTAACATGAGTTTCGTGGGACCTCGCCCAGACGTGCCAGGCTACGCTGACCAGTTGAAGGGCGATGACAGGGTGGTGCTTAAACTCCGTCCTGGTATCACGGGACCCGCTACCTTGAAATACCGACTGGAGGACGAGATGATCTCAGATTATGTAGCCAAGAGGCAACTGGAGGGAGACCATCGTGCGGCGCAAGATATTGCCGTGGAGTATAACGACCAGGTGATTTACCCCGACAAGGTACGTATCAATAGGTATTATTATGAGCATTATTCTTTCTGCAAGGACATACAGATGATTTTTTGTACGGTGCTGGGAAAGAAAATGAAATATGCTGGAGAAACAATATAAAAGATATTACAATGGATAAGGAAAGAAAAACGATTTACTTGTGCCTCGCCCACATGAGCGAGGATGGTATGGAACAGAAATACGTGAAGGAGGCTTTCGATACCAACTGGGTGGTACCGCTGGGTCCTAACGTGAACGGATTCGAGGACGACCTGAAAACTTTCGTTTCTAAGAACAGCAACGGCACCGATTTGCAGAAGGAGGTGGTGGCACTGAGTGCTGGAACTGCCGCCGTTCACCTCGCCTTGTTGGCTTGCGGCGTAGGTCCTGGCGACGAGGTATGCGTGCAGAGTTTTACCTTCTGCGCCTCCTCGCACCCTATCACTTACCTGGGTGCTACGCCTGTCTTCATCGACTCGGAGCCAGACACATGGAACATGGATCCTGAGCTGCTGGAAAAAGCCATCATCGACCGCAAGGAGAAGACGGGTAAGTATCCGAAGGCAATCGTGCCAGTGGCTCTCTATGGCATGCCTTACGACTGCGACCGCATCATGGCGATAGCCGACAAGTATGGCATTCCTGTGGTGGAGGATGCCGCTGAGGGATTCGGATCACGCTATAAAGGACAGGTGCTGGGCACCTTCGGCAAGTTTGGCGTGCTGAGTTTCAACGGCAACAAGATGATTACCACCTCGGGAGGCGGTGCCTTGATATGCCGCAATGCGGAGGACAAGAACCAAATCATGTGGTATGCCACGCAGGCTCGCGACTCCTATCCTTACTACCAACATACCGCCATCGGCTACAACTACCGAATGAGCAACGTGTGCGCTGGTATCGGACGTGGACAGATGACGGTGCTGGAGGATCATATCAAACATCATCAGCATGTGCAGCAGTTGTACAAGGAACTGTTGAAAGGTGTGGAGGGCATCACACTGCATGAGGCGCCTAATGCTGACTATGATTCTAACTTCTGGCTCTGTACCATCGTACTGGATGATAAACTGAAAGTCAAGGGGCAGGAGAATGCTTACAAGGAGGTGGTGAAGACTGCCGTGGGTGGTGCCGCTGGCGTGATTCATGTGGTGGATTCGCCTACTACCGACTGCCAGCCTAACGAGAACGTGGAGGCGATGCGTGTGTTCATGCTATCGAAGAAGATTGAGGCTCGCCCTGTGTGGAAACCGATGCACAAGCAGCCTGTATATCTGGATGCTCCTGCTTATGTGAATGGCGTGAGCGAGGCTATCTTCAAGATTGGTATGTGTCTGCCTGCCGGTCCTATGGTGAGCGATGATGATGTGCGCTATATTGTGGAGTGCATCAAGGAAGCTATTGAGTACTAAAACAACGAGACTTAGAGAAACTCTTTATGAATTTTATTTCAAAACTGAGAGAATGGTATTTTACTAAAAATGCCCTTCCATACTGGTGTGTGCTTATCCTCGACTGTCTGATCCTTTTGTTTTCAGGTGTATTATGCTATTATTTGGATCATGGGGGCAGCGAGCTTACAAATAACTTCTGGCCGTTGGTGGGTACGCTCTGCGTCTATCTCATAGCCTATCTGATAGGCATCCGGCTGATGCACACTTACCAGTCTATCATCCGCTACTCTTCGTTTGTGGATTTGACTCGTATCGCATCTGCCAATGCCATTGGCTTCGTTATCATTGCCATAGCCCGATATTACGTTCATGTGGATAGATGGTTGGAGCCAGTGCGTATACGTGAACTGTTCTTTACCTTCCTCATCGCTACACTGATGATGACGGCTTTGCGTGTGGTTGTAAAAATGTTATACGACTCGATGCATACGGGCAAGGCGACACGCGTGTTTATCTATGGTACGCACAGTGGAGGCGTGGGGTTGGCGAAGATGATTCGCAGCACCAAACCTTCTCGATTTGTCCTGAAGGGATTCGTGAGTGATACCGTGAATGGAAAGGGCAAGTATATGATGGGCGTGGAGATATTCCGCAACGATGCGCATCTGGTGGATGAAATGAAGAAGGAGAATGCTGATGCTTTGCTGGTTTCTCCTTTGAAGAGTGAGGAACTGCGCAAGAATACGGAGATGATTAACAGCCTGGTGGATAACGACATCAAGCTCTTCGTATTGGCGGGTGCGCAGGAATGGGATGGTAAGAGCAATTTCTCGCATTCGCAAATTAAGGAAGTGGACATCGAGGATCTTCTGCCTCGTGAGAAGATTGAGGTGGATATGAAGGCTGTGGGTAATCTGCTGTCTGGTAAGCGTATCCTGATAACGGGTGCGGCTGGCAGCATCGGCAGCGAGATGGTGAGACAGATTGCCATCTATCAGCCGAATGAACTCATCTTGGTGGATCAGGCTGAGACTCCATTGCATGACGTGCGTCTGATGATGGCGAAGAATTTTCCGCAAATCGAGGCGTTCACCTTGATGGCGAGCATACAGAACAAGCCTAGGATGGAGGAAATCTTCCGTGAACACAGGCCTGACTACGTGTTCCACGCCGCAGCCTACAAGCATGTGCCGATGATGGAGGACAATCCGAGCGAGAGCATCCAAAACAATGTGGATGGCACGAGGGTGATAGCCGACTTGAGCGTGAAGTATGGCGTGAGGAAGTTTGTGATGATTTCCACCGATAAGGCGGTGAACCCTACCAACGTGATGGGCTGTTCGAAGCGTATCTGCGAAATCTATGTGCAGAGTCTGGACAAGGCTATCAAGGAGGGAAAGATTTATGCTGATGCTTGTCTGGATGACGCTGGTATGCCTGTGAAGGCTGTGACGCAGTTTGTTACTACTCGTTTTGGTAATGTGCTGGGTAGTAATGGTTCGGTGATTCCGCTCTTCAAGGAGCAGATTAAAAACGGCGGTCCTGTGACGGTGACGCATCCCGACATCATCCGCTTCTTCATGTTGATACCCGAGGCTTGCAAACTGGTTTTGGAGGCTGGTACAATGGGAAATGGCGGTGAGATTTTCGTGTTCGACATGGGACAGCCTGTGAAGATTGTGGATTTGGCTAAGCACATGATTAAGTTGAGCGGTGCTAAGAATATTGAAATCAAGTTTACCGGTCTTCGTGATGGTGAGAAACTGTACGAGGAGGTGCTCAACGACAAGGAGGTGACGCTCCCTACATTCCACAAGAAGATTAAGATAGCAAAGGTACGTGAGTATGATTATCAGAAAGTGTGCCATGATTTGGACGAGCTTTCACAAATAGCCTTTACTTTCGATGATATGAAAATCGTGGGTATGATGAAGCGAATCGTTCCTGAATACAAGAGTCAGCATTCTAAATATCAGGCACTGGATAAATAACGGAATACCAAGCTTCGGAAAGATAAGCTGGTAGATAGGAATAAGAGATCCCGGCTCTGAGATTCAAAAAGGAATCTCTGGGCCGGGATTTTTGTGTTTGTGAAGGTGGTGGATGGGGGCGTGGCTGCATGGGGGAAAGTGTGATGGCTTTTCGTGTTAAAAACTATGAAATCTTAGGTGTTTTCATATAATAGTTGTACCTTTGCGAAAATAATTATAAATGATTGAATAAATGAGCAAGTATCGTTTTTCTATATGTAGCTATCATGCTATCAAGGAGGCTGATATCCTGATAGATGGTATCACCGTGTTGGCAGGGCCAAATGGATGTGGTAAGAGTACTATATCTAAATGGTTGTATTATATGATAGATATTGCTACGGACTTTGACTCCTATCTGGTTAAAGGATATAAAACAGAAATAAATTCATTGCTGCAAAATGTCAGTCGTGCCATCAGGGAAATGTGGGAACTACATAGAGGCATTAACAATGGACAGAATATTTTGCAATCTGTTGACGATTTAAAACTCGATGATAATTTCTCATTAGACTCAATAGGCGAATACTCTGGTAAGCTACATTTGTTTATAGGTGAATTTGCCTTACAACTGGATAAATTCTTGAATGCCGAGAATGTTCAAGAACAACGAAAAGACAGAGTTCTTAATTTCTTGAATCAGAATTTGGATGGTGAGGAAAAGGCTAGGAATGCTCAAACTTTTGCTGAGTTGATAAGCCTACAGGTAGATAAAATGCAGCAAGAGGTATTGTATAAAAGCGAGGATCGCTCCTTGACAGATGTCTTGTCTTTTCTTCATACATATCTATATGAAGATGAGATGGTTCCTTTTAAAATCTCCTTGCAAGAGGAAGGGGTCAACATTATATCTGATGGGAGATTAGGCTCTCTCTTTAATCTGGACAAAGCGATTTACATAGACACTCCAATGGCTTTCGGCTTGGATGACTTCCTAAAGAATGTGTTTTGGCAAAGATTAAGAAAATTAATGCTAGAGGAAAATGGTTGCCATAATAAGCAAAACATACGGTTGCTATATCGCATATCAGAAATTCTAAATGGAAAAATTAATGTTTCTGACAGTTTGTTGGGCAATAAAGAAATGTATTATGAGCGCAAGGATGGCAAGCTGTTGCTTCCTTTGGATAAAATCGCTACTGGTATGAAGTCGTTTGCCTATCTTTTCCAGTTGATAAAGAATGGTCATTTGGATGACAAGACGGTTCTTATGATAGATGAGCCGGAAGTTCATTTGCACCCTCAGTGGATTGTTGTCTTTGCTAGATTATTGATTCTTATCCGTAAGTCATTGGGAGTGAAAATAGTCTTGGCGAGTCATAATCCTGACTTTGTCGCTGCCATCAAGGCAATAGCCAAAAAGGAACAAATCTTGGATGAAACAAACTTCTATTTAGCTCAGAGTGTGGATGATGATGGGTTTCAATATGCTTTTAAGCCTCTCGGCAGTGACATCGAGCCTATCTTCAATTCGTTCAATATAGCATTGGAAAGGATTCAGCAATATGGCGATACAGATCTTTGATAATGGGTGTGTAGAGTCGCACCCCATTTATGAAAAAGCTGGGGCGCTACTAAGTGACGTTTGTAAAAGGGATTATAAAGATAATTTTTTTGACGAGCGAATAGAATGTTTGGACATGGATACCTATGAGACAATGATTTGTGGCGGGCAAAAGCAAGCTACAATGGATGCGGTAATAGGCATCGCTGATTACGAAAATAACCGTAAGACTACCGGTAAGTTGCTAATGGTTGAGTTGAGGTTGGGGTATAAATCGACTGATGGACTAGAGACTGCTAGCTTGAATCGTAAAGTATCGCATACTCTTGAACTGTTGAATCCTGCTGTTTGTCTAGTTTCTGACAAGGCAATATTTGTTTTTAATGAATTGCTGTATCAACAAGCGATTCGTTGGATGTTCTCTAAAAGGTATTCCAATGTCTCAAAAAAGGAGTGGGTGGTAATGAGTCCCAAGATGTTTTGCAAGGCCTATCTCGCTCCAGAAGATTTGCCTTATCAGTCAATCAACGATTTTGTAAAAGGCAAGGCTGACTTTGCAAAGATGTTGGAGAATAAATCTTGGCAACAGATTTATAAAAGTCTTCAATGGTGGGCAAAAGCTTATTATAAGTATTCTTACATCGCAGAAGAGGCAACTCTGATAGCTAGTCTCATCTCAGAAGTATGGGAGAAACTGAAGTCTCATAAGCAGGAAATGACAGATGATGATCTCTTAAGTTTTAGTATTTACGCAGAGGATTATCCAGTTTTTAATTTAGATGAAATTTAATTCTCTATATTTTAATATATGCTATTCCCGGCTCGGAGATTCAAAAAGGAATCTCTGGTCCGGGATTGTTTTTTTGTTAAAATCGTAGAAATGCTTGGTTGTTTCGGGGATTTTGAAGTTCAACAAGAGTGCCGAGGAGGCTCTCGCCCAGATAGACGCAAAGCACTATGCCGACGCCTTCTAGATGAGTGGCAAGACAAGCTGAAAATGCAGAAAATTTCTGTTATAGTCCTGTATATTTCCTGATAGCCTTGATGAAGGTATCGCCATATTTATTG
>JAJWOH010000259.1:0-2215 GCA_021635485.1 Segatella copri
TGGATGGTGCGGTCGGTGATGGCAGCAAGGCCCTCATCATGAGTTACGATGACGAAAGTCTGACCAAACTTGTCTCTGAGGTCGAAGAAGAGCTGGTGAAGCTCAGCCTTGTTCTTGGTGTCGAGACTTCCTGATGGCTCATCGGCAAGGATGACGGCAGGATTATTGACCAAAGCTCTCGCCACGGCTACACGCTGTTTCTCACCACCGGATAACTCGGCAGGCTTGTGACTGGCTCTATCGCTCAAGCCCATGAACGCCAGTAACTCCTCGGCACGCTCCTTGGCTTCTTTTCGGCTCTTGCCTGCAATGAAGGCAGAAATCATGATGTTCTCCAGGGCGGTGAACTCAGGGAGAAGTTGGTGCAACTGGAAGACGAAACCGAGATGTTGGTTGCGGAAATCGCTCAGTTTCTTGGTGCTGAGGCTGCTTACATCGATGCCATCAACCATGATGCTGCCACTGTCTGGCTTGTCGAGGGTACCGATAATCTGGAGAAGTGTAGTTTTGCCGGCACCACTAGGACCGACGATACTTACCACCTCGCCCTTGTCAATATGCAGGTCGATGCCCTTAAGCACCTGCAGGGAGCCGAAGCTCTTGGTTATACCTTTTATATCTATCATTGTTATCTAATGTTGAATGTTGAATGTTGAATGTTGAGTTGGGCTTGCGCCTTGCTATGCTTGATAAAGTTTGCTCTTCAACTCTAATTCGAAGGCAAAATTAAGCAAAATAATTGGAAATGCCTAATTTTAAGAGATAAAAAGAAAAAAAGAGCCTTATTTTATGTAATAAGGCTCTTTAGATAAAGATAAAAATCTTATTTCAACCCATCGGCATCGCCTGTGGTCTTCAATCCGTTGCTCTTTTCTCTAGGGGTAATATTCACCTTCTTTGCTATGGTATTCTCGATGAGATTGGCATCGAATGCCATCTTCTTATCGGTACAGTTGATATCCTCGAAGGTGAAATCTACCAGACGGTATTTCTCGCTCTTGCCCACATCGAAGAAGTTGTCGCAATCCATCTTGATGTTCTTCATCGTAATGTTGTTGCACTGGCTCAACGGCATATCCTTGCGGTCGCCAGGCTTGAAGAACTGGGTCCATGGACGGATGACGAGGAAACTACCGGTCTTACCCTGGATGTTATCAACCGTTACGTACTCGTAATGCTGAGGTGTATCTGGACGCATCTTCAACCAGAGCACGCGCTGCGCATTGCCAACCTTGATATTGCGCAATACGATGTTGCGGTCTTTTATGCTTTCGCTGCCAAGGGTTAAGCATCCGTGCACTCTTCCGTAGTTGCAGTTCTGGATGAGCACATTATATACAGGACCATTCTCCGGAGCCTGGTCTGCCCAGGTGCCCTTACCGCCCTTGATGGCGATGGCATCATCGTTTACGCTCATGTAGCAGCCATCCACCAGCACATCGTGACAGACATCGATGTCGATGGCGTCGCTACTTGGTGCTCGCATGCCACTGGTTGGGGCGAAGATGGTGCAGCCCAGGAAGCGGACATGGTCGCAACGGTAGATGTGGTTGGTCCAGAACGGACTGTTCTGAATATGCACATCCTGCAAGGTTACGTTGCTGGAGTTGCTGATATAGACGAGGCGAGGGCGTTGTGCATCCTTGTTGGTACACTGTCGGTTCCAGGTGCGACGAATCCAGAACTCTTCCCAATAGTGATAACCGTTGCCATCGATGGTACCCGGACCGGCGATGGTGAAGCCGTTACATTTATCGGCATTGATGAAGGCAGAGAAGTATTTGCAGGTCTCGCCCTCGATGCGGGTTTCTACTACAGGGAAGTTGGCGATGCGGTCACTGCCTTTCAGCTTTCCACCTTCTGAAACATAGAGATGGGTCTTTGGCTTGAAGAAGAGGGCACCGCTCTGATAGGTTCCGGCAGGTACCACAATAACGCCACCGCCATCCTTGGCTGCACGGTCGATGACCGCCTGGATGGTCTGGGTCTGAATCTGGGTACTATCCGTCTTTACGCCATAGTCGGTGAGAACGTATTTCTTGCCCAGGGTATCTACGTTCACCTTCTGGGCGTTGCTGAACCAGGCATCCATCTTCGTGCCGTCAGGCCAAAGTTCGGTTTGTGCCTTCTTTGCTTTTTTCTGTTTCTTTGCGGCATTGGCGCTTAGTGGCGAAAACGCCACCAGGCAAGCCATCAGCCAGATATATTTCTTCAT
>JAJWOH010000260.1:0-2208 GCA_021635485.1 Segatella copri
GCAGGAAGTAGTTGTAACAGGTTATACCACTCAGCGAAAGGCCGATTTAACAGGTGCTGTATCCGTTATGAATATGAAGGAACCTGTCAGTGCTTCTGATCCTAACATGCTCAACTCTATGCAGGGTAAGCTTGCTGGTGTACAGATTGTAACTGATGCTGCTCCAGGTGGTGGTGGTTCTTCTATCGTAGTGCGTGGTATGAGTTCTATCAATGGTGGTAGTCCGCTTTTGATTGTAGATGGTATTGCTACCTCTGAGAACATGAACTCTATCAACCCTGCCGACATCGAAAGTATCCAGGTCCTGAAGGATGCTTCTTCTGCATCAATCTATGGTTCTCGTGCTGCCAATGGTGTTATCATTATCACTACCAAGCAGGGCAAGGGCGAAAAGCTAACCGTAAATGTTAACTATGCTGCCAGCTTGCAGACAGTGGGAAAGACTTACGATATGCTGAATTCTACAGAATGGGGCCAGGCTTATTGGGCTGCCGCAAAGAATTCAAACATCGCTCCTTCTCATCCTTATTATGGTAGTGGTGATACTCCTCAGCCTATCGCAGGCTTGGCAAATACAGATTGGCAGGATCAGGTGTATCGTTCCGCATGGACTCACAATCTATCTGCCAGTGTATCTAACAGCTCTAAGAAGGGTAGTGTGATGTTCTCTGCCAACTATATCAATCAGAATGGTTTGATTGACTATACTTTCTATCGTCGTTACTCAGCCCGTTTGAACTCTAATTACAATCTCTCTGATTATGTAAAGGTAGGTGAGAACCTGATGGTAGCTAAGTTCCAGGATCATGGTGCTTCTACAGGCGATGAGCGTGGTATTCCTTTCTTGGCAATGCGCCAGCACCCAGGACTTACCGTTCGTAATGCCGATGGTAGCTTCACTAACCCTATGACAGAGTTGAAATCTGATTATGCTAACCCTGTTCAGCAGCTTTATAATGGTCGCGATGATTCCAACGACAGCTGGCGTATCTTCGGTAATGCCTATCTGGAGTTGACTCCTATCAAAGGCTTGTCTTTGAAGACCAATGTTGGTATCGATCACTCACAGTATTTCAACAAGGTACTTACCCGCAAGACTCTTGCAGCTGATGTCAATGCCTTAAGCCGTGCTTATGGTCAGGGTGATACTTATACATGGACCAATACTGGTAACTATGTCTTCGATATCTGCAAGGATCACCATTTCAATGTGTTGGTAGGTTCTGAGGCTATCAAATATACCTTCGAGGATATCAGTGCCTGGAGAAATCAGTATGCTTTCGAGGATGATGACTATATGCAGATTGGTACGGGTGAAGGCACCCAGACCAATGGTGGTGGCAAGTCACAGTGGGCTTTGTTCTCTTTGTTTGGTAAGTTGGATTACAATTATGCCGACCGTTACCTCTTCTCTGCTACCTTGCGTCGTGATGCAACCTCTCGCTTGTATAACAAGAAGAACTCTGGTGTGTTCCCTGCTTTCTCTGGTGCATGGCGCGTTTCTCAGGAGAAGTTCTATCCAAAGAATAATATCGTTAATGATGCCAAGGTGCGTGTAGCTTGGGGACAGAATGGTAACTCTCAGGTAGTTAGCAATTATGCTGCTTACTCTACTTACATCTTTGATAATGGAAATGGTGCCTATGATTTGGAGGGAACAAACAACAGTTACGTCAGTGGTATCAAGTTGTCGGCAACAGGTAACAAGGATTTGAAGTGGGAGACAACAACCCAGACCAACCTCGGTTTCGACCTCTATATGTTCAATAGCAGCTTGAGTGCATCTTTTGACTACTTCTGGAAGAAGACTAAGGATATGTTGACCGTTCCTCCAACACTTTCTGTAGCTGGTGAGAATGCAGGAAAATGGATGAATACGGGTGATATGAAGAATACCGGATGGGAGTTGACACTCGGTTATAACAGTCCTCAGTATGGCGACTGGTCTTGGAATGGTAACTTCAATATCTCTCATTATAAGAATGAGGTAGTGAAGCTTAACGATTTTGTGAATACCATCGGTGGTGATGTCCGCTTGATGCAAGGTCAGCCAATGGGTGTTTACTATGGTTATGTTTGCGACGGCATCTTCCAGAACGAGGAGCAGGTGGCTAACCATTCAGCCCAGCAAGGCAAGGGCGTAGGCCGTTTGATCTATCGTGATTTGGATGGCGATAATGTTATCACAGACAAGGACCAGTGCGTAAT
>JAJWOH010000109.1:0-3895 GCA_021635485.1 Segatella copri
TGTTTGCACATCTTTATTCCCCTAATATAAATTATATAAATATCATATATTAAAAAATAATTAAAAACAATATATTTAAGGAGGTTTTTTTATGGAAATATTAAATAAAAAACAAAAAATAATAGTAGTGGTTTTAATAATTATAATGTGTATAGTTATAGGATATTATATTATTAGTAAAACGGAAAAATATGATTATTCTGATATAGAAAAAATATCTAATATAATAGAAGAAGACCAGGAGGTAGATGATAATATTATAGAAAATAAAATAGTAATACACATTACAGGAGAAGTAGAAGAAGAAGGCGTTATAGAATTAGAAAAAGGAGCAAGGATTTCGGATGCAATAGAAGAAGCGGGAGGAACAACTGAAGAAGCTGATTTATCAAATGTAAATTTAGCATATAGCTTAAGTGATGGACAAAAGGTGAAAATACCAAATATAAATGAAAAAGATGAAGAGATAATAGTGGTAGAAGAAAAAGCGGGAGATAATATTATAATAGAAGGAAACAAATCAAAGGAAGAAAAAATAAATATAAATAAAGCAGCACAAACTGAAATAGAGACACTCCCAGGAATAGGACCATCGACAGCATTAAAAATAATCACTTACAGAAATGAACATGGAAAATTTAAAAATATAGAAGATATAAAAAATGTATCTGGAATAGGAGACTCAAAGTTTGAAAATATAAAAGAATATATATAATAATATATAATATATAACAATTTAAAACAACTTTGAACTATAAGGGCTATATACCCCTTAGGAAAAAACTGAGGAACTGAGGAACTGAGGAACTGAGTCAATGATAGAGACTTAGAATCTTACTCTTGATACTGTTGAATAGGTGCTTATATTAAAAGTTAAGTATCAGATTATCAGATAAATAAAACACTTGACCCCCTGAAATAAGGGGTCAAGTGTTTATTGTGATACCCATACGTCGTGAAACACGACGTATGGGTATGAAAAGGAGTTTCGTTACATTGAACTTTCAAATCGTAACTTGATGAGATCTAGCTGATTTACATCTCAACCACTACTTCATGCTTGCCTTCAGCGCAAGGAATGATGGTGCCTGAGATAGGAGTGCCATCCACTGTAATCTGCTTCACGCCCTTCTGGTTTCCGCTAGGATTCTTTACTGTGATATGGTATTCGCCACCACGGAACTTGCGGGTTACCTCATACTCCTTAGCGGTGCTTGGGAGACAAGGATCGATGAGCAAACCTTCATAATCTGGCTTGATGCCGAGGATGAATTCTGATACTGTATACCACATCCATGCCGCTGTACCGGTGAGCCAGGAGTTCTTTCCTTCGCCCGGCTTGGCTGCATCCTTACCGGCTACCATCTGGCAGTTTACGTAAGGCTCTACCTTGTGAAGTGTCTGATATTTTTCCTCTACATAGCTAGGCAGAATCTTGGTATAATGGCTCCAGGCATCGTTGCCTCGGCCGGCTACAGTCTCTCCGATGATGACCCAAGGATTGTTGTGGCAGAAGATACCGGCGTTCTCCTTGTAGCCTTCAGGATAAGAAGAAATCTCACCCATTTCTACATGATAGGTAGTGTAGGCTGGGTTGTTCAGCACTAGTCCGTGCTCGCATTCCAGTCGTTTCTTACTGCTATCCAGTGCTTTATCGCAGAGTCCTTCTTCCAGACCGATACCAGCCATCGTACACCAGCCCTGGCTCTCGATGAAGATTTTGCCTTCCTCGTTCTCATCACTACCAATCTTGTTGCCGAAGAAATCGTAAGCGCGGAGGAACCATTCACCGTCCCATCCATGCTGCTTCACAGCCTCGTTCATCTCATCTACAGCCTGCTGCATGCGCTCGGCTTCTGTCAAATAATCTTCCTCTGCAAGACCGGCTATTTCGCCCTCCTTGCTTTCCATAGCTTCCTTGGCAAGCTGCTTGCACAGAGCCACATAATCCTTGCCGGTAACCACGAACAGACCGGCTATCATCAGACTCTCTGCCTTGCTTCCTTCGCCCTTGTTTTCGGTGGTCTGGAAACTCTCGTTAGGGTCCCAGGAGAAGCAGTTCAGGTTCAGACAGTCGTTCCAGTCGGCTCTTCCGATGAGTGGCAACTTGTGTGGACCCAGGTTGTTGATAACATGGTTCATCGAAATCTTGAGGTGCTCGAAGAGGCTTACTTCTGTGCCTGGCTGGTTGTCGAAAGGCACCTGTTCAGCGAGGATAGAGAAGTCGCCTGTCTCCTTGATATAGGCTACGGTACCGAAGATGAGCCAGCAAGGGTCGTCGTTGAAACCGCCACCGATATCGTTGTTGCCGCGTTTGGTGAGCGGCTGATACTGGTGGTAGCAGCCACCGTCAGGGAACTGGGTGCTGGCGATATCGATGATGCGCTGGCGGGCACGGGTAGGTATCTGATGAACGAAACCTACGAGGTCCTGGTTGGAATCGCGGAAGCCCATGCCTCGACCGATGCCGCTCTCGAAGAAACTTGCTGAGCGTGACATACAGAAGGTGATCATGCACTGATACTGGTTCCAGATGTTCACCATGCGGTCTAACTTGTCGTTGCCGCTCTTCACGGTGAAGATGTTCAGCAGGTTATCCCAGTACTGGTTGAGTTCTGCGAAGGCAGCATCCACCTTTTCGGTGGTATCAAACTTGGCGATAAGCTGATGAGCTTTCTCCTTGTTGATTACCTTCTTGGCGCTGAACTTCTTGTCCTGCTCGTTCTCCACATAGCCCAGCAGGAAGATGAGGTCGCGGCTCTCGCCTGGCTGCAGGGTAACCTCGATATAATGAGATGCGATAGGGCTCCAGCCGTGGGCAAAGCTGTTGCGTGGCTTGCCTTCCATCACAGCCTCAGGCTCGGAAAACTCGTTGTAGAGTCCGATGAAGCTCTCGCGGTCGGTATCGTAGCCCTGAATCTCGGTATTCACAGTGTAGAAAGCATAGTGGTTGCGGCGCTCACGATATTCAGTCTTGTGATAGATGGTAGAACCCTCTACCTCCACCTCGCCCGTAGAGAAGTTGCGCTGGAAGTTCTCCATGTCGGTAGCAGCATTCCAGAGGCACCACTCTGCAAAGGAGAACACCTTGAGGGTCTTCACCTCCTTAGTCTGGTTCTTCAGCGTCATCTTCTGCACCTCAGCCCATGTATGGAGCGGAACGAAAAAGAGTACACTCGCCTCTACGCCGTTCTTGCTGCCCGTGATGCGGGTATAGTTCATGCCGTGGCGGCACTCGTAGCTGTCGAGCGGTGTCTTGCAAGGTTTCCATCCCGGGTTCCATACGGTATCGCCATCTTTGATATAGAAATAGCGACCGCCGTTATCCATCGGCACACCATTGTAGCGATAACGGGTGATGCGACGGAACTTGGCATCCTTGTAGAAGGAATAACCACCTGCTGTGTTTGAGATGAGCGAGAAGAAATCCTCGTTACCCAAATAATTGATCCAAGGCCATGGGGTCTTTGGATCAGTAATCACGTATTCGCGATTGGCGTCATCAAAATGACCATACTTTTTTTCTGCCATTGTTTTTTTAATGTTATTTCTTGGTAAAATATACTATTTTGATGCAAAGATAGTAAAAAGTTTCAGTTTCGGGGTTAGAAAACAGTTTTTTTTTGTATTTTTGCAATGAAAAGTTTGATGATTATCATCATTCTATTAACATTTTATACAGTTGGCTTATGAAAAGAAACATTTTATCACTTCTAATAGCCCTCTTTGCAACCTTGCAGGTAGCGGCTCAGACATACGACAACTTGTGGAAGCAAGCTGAAATCAATGCTCAGAAGGACCAGCCTAAGAGCGAAATCGCGGTGATGAAGAAAATCATCGCCAAGGCTTCGGCTGCCAAAGATTACGGGCAGCTGCTGGCGGCTGAGATGAGGCA
>JAJWOH010000109.1:3995-11543 GCA_021635485.1 Segatella copri
CCAAGGCTTCGGCTGCCAAAGATTACGGGCAGCTGCTGGCGGCTGAGATGAGGCAGATGACTCTCTGGAAAGAGATTTCTGTTGACTCGCTTACGCCTAACTTGAAGCGAATGGAAGCCGAGGTGCTGAAGGTAAACGACCCCGCATTGAAGGCGGTGAGATATGCCGTGCTGGGCAAGGTGTACTGTGATATGAACGAAAAGAAAAGCCAGGAGTTCTTCAAGAAGGCCTTGGAACAGCCTGAACTTCTTGCTCGACATGCATCTACAGAGTATGTTCCATTGACGCTGAAGGGCGTGGATGGCAGTTCCTTCAACAACGATCTGCTGCATCTCATCGGATTCGAGGCAGACAGCAAGGAGGCGTATCTGCAGCTGTACACCTATTATAATAAGGTGGGCAATCGGGGTGCGGCTTGTCTCTGTGCCTATAAACTCATCGAGAAATACCGCCAGGACGACGTGAGAGAGGTGAAGAAATCGAAGTATCTGCAGACCATCGACTCGCTCATTCAGGTTTATCAGGATATTCCGGAGGCAGGCGAACTTGCCGTGGAGCATTTCCGCTTCATGGAAGGTGCTACCGATGCCAAACCGCAGGATAAGCTCAACTATATCAACTATGCGCTGAGCCGCTGGGGGGGATGGTCGAGAATGAACGAACTGAGAAATGCGCAGAAGCGACTCACCGAACCGATGTTCCAGGTGCAGGACATGCCGCAGGTATTGCGACCTGGGGAGAAGGCGTGGGTGCATCTGGACGTGCGCAATCTGCAGAATCTGAAAATCAGCATCTCCCGCCTCAATATTACGGCAGATAACGATTATAATGCGCAGGATGAGGCTATCTATAAGATGCTCCTGAAGAAGACCACGAAGCTGCATCAGAAGGATTTCAGCCGCAACTACTACGGTCGGCCGGATTATGAAGAGGTGAAGGATTCCATCGAAATCGGTGGCAATCTGCCGCTAGGTGCCTATCTGATGGAGGTGACTTCGGATAATACCGGCATCGCTCCGCAGCGAGAACTCTTCTATGTGAGCAATCTGGCGGTGATGATCCAGCAGTTGCCTGATGACAGGCATCGCTATGTGGTGGTGAATGCTACCGACGGACAGCCTATCGCTGGGGCGAAGATAGAACTCTATGACCAGCGGTATGATTTCAAGACGAAGAAGGACAAGCGAATAGTTCATGCCCGCTTGACAACAGATGAGAACGGAGAGGCTTACTTCAAAAATGTGGATGGAATGGTGTTGATTTCTACCAACAATGACAAGTTTACGCCAGCCAGGGACATCTATCTTAGCCGTACCCGCTATTATGAGAAGAAGGATAATGAGACTAAATATCAGGTTTATACCGACCGTGCTCTCTATCGCCCAGGACAGAAGGTGCATGCCTCAGCCATTTCCTATACTGTCAAGAAGGGGTTGGATGCCAGCGTGCCAGGAAAGAGTATGGAACTGAAGTTTGTCCTGAGTGATGCCAACTGGAAGCAGGTGGCAGAACAGAAGGTTACGACCGATGAATATGGTACGGCTTCGGTAGATTTCGAACTCCCGAAGGAGGGAAAGACAGGACAGTATTCCATCTCCGTGAATGGTACAGCAAGCGAATATTTCAGAGTTGAGGAGTACAAGCGTCCAACCTTCGAGATTACCTTCCCGAAGGTGAACGAGAAATATACCTGGGGCGACACCGTGGTGGTGAAAGCTTCAGCCAAGACCTATGCCGGAGTGCCGGTGCAGGGTGCCAAGGTGGAGTATCAGGTGACCCGCAGAAACCAACTCTGGTGGTGGGGCGCAGGATCTGCCGGACAGTTGGTGAAAACAGACAGTTGCGTGACTCGTGAGGACGGAACCTTCGACGTCGAGATTCCGCTGGAGGCTTCTTTGTCAGGAAAAGACGAGGCTGATATGAGCGATTTCATGCGCCAAGCCCGTTTCTTCAACTTCGAGGTCTCAGCCATCGTTACCGACATCAGTGGTGAGAGCCATGAGGGCGTGATGAGTCTGCCTCTGGGCACCAAGCCAACCATCCTCACGGTGAATCTTCCTAAGCGTATCGAGGCAGACAGTCTGAAGACAGTTACCTTTGCTTACCGCAATGCCAGTGGTATGCCGATTTCTAGTAGGTTGAAATATCGAATTGATAAGGGCGAATGGAAGGATGCCGAGGCGAATGCACCGGTTTCTATCAAGGAATATGCTTCTTCCTCTGCCTCTTCTTCCCTCGTTTGGAAATCTGGCGTTCATCAGTTGGAGGCAATCTGCGGACAGGATACCCTGCAGCAGAAGTTCACGCTCTTCAGTATGAAGGATACCCATCCGGTGGAGCCAACTACCGAATGGTATTATCAGACGGCGAAGACTTTCCCTCGTGATGGCAAGCCGGTCTATATCCAGGTGGGCTCTTCGGAG
The DNA here is from genome assembly GCA_021635485.1 of Segatella copri. Taxonomy (GTDB): domain Bacteria; phylum Bacteroidota; class Bacteroidia; order Bacteroidales; family Bacteroidaceae; genus Prevotella; species Prevotella copri_P. Next base: position 6,419 of record JAJWOH010000109.1, read on the forward strand.
AACGGAGCGCACATCGTATATTCCATCATCGCCGGTAACAAACTGCTGGAGAAGGGCGCCTGGGAGTTGGGCGACAGCATCGTGACTCTGCCTTTCACCTACAAGGAGGAATATGCGTCGGGCATCGTACTGAACTATAGTTTCGTGAAGCAAGGTAAGTGCTATACCCGAATGATGAGCATCGCCCGTCCTTTGCCTGAGAAGAAACTGAACATCGCCTGGAAGACCTTCCGCAACCGTCTGACCCCTGGACAGAAGGAGGAGTGGACGCTGAAGATTACCACCCCTGACGGCAAGCCAGCCAAGGCGCAGCTGATGAGCGTGCTCTATGACAAGTCGCTCGACCAGATAGCCCCGCATTCCTGGAATTTCTCCCTGGGCTTCTATCAGAGTTTGCCAAACTGCTACTGGGAGGACAACCTCACTTTCCGTTCATTATACTTGAATGGCGCTTATCCTACCAAGTATTATGACGAGAGGGGACTGGATGTAGATAAGTTTGATGGCAAATACTTTAGCTATTATGCTTATATGCAAGCGGTGGAGCTGAGCAAGTTGGAACGTTCTTCTGGCGGAACCGTTGAGGCTGTTCGTGTACAGAAAGACGAGCTGGTTCGAGAAGAAGCGAAAGTCATCAGGATTCGCGGCTCTAAAATGACCCGTGTCGGAGCGGCTGCTCCATCTGCCAACAAGGTTTTTGATGTAGTAGAGGAGATGCCGCAGTTTGCCGGCGGTTCAGGCTCAGATGCAGGACAGTACCTCGACAAGGTACAGGTGCGTGAAAACCTGAACGAGACCGCCTTCTTCTATCCAGCTCTGGAGAGCGATAATCAGGGCAATGTGGCTATCAACTTCACCCTGCCAGAAAGCGTGACTACCTGGAAGTTCATGGGTCTGGCTCATGACAAGGAGATGCGCAACGGTTTGCTGGTGGATGAGGCTGTGGCGCAGAAGACCGTGATGGTGCAGCCTAACATGCCTCGTTTCCTTCGTGAGGGCGACAAGGCTATCATCGTGGTGAAACTCTTCAATACTTCCGACAAGAAGGTGAGCGGCAACGCCCGCATGCAGATTCTCGACCCGGAGACCAACAAGGTGGTTTGGCAGAAGACGCAGAACTACAGCATTGATGCCGAGGGCTCTGCTACCATCTCCTTCGATGTCCAGGGTCTGAAAGAAGGCGTATATATTAATAAGGTGGTGGCTGCCGGAAACGGTTACAGCGATGGCGAACAGCACTATCTGCCGGTCTTGAGCAACCGCGAACTCGTGGTGAATACCCTGCCTATCACCCTGCATCAGAAGGGCGAGCAGAACTTCGACCTGAGCAAACTCTTCCTGAACAAGGAGGGCAAGCAGGCGAAGGGCGCTGAAGAGGCAAAGGTAACCATCGAGTACACCAATAACCCTAGTTGGCTGATGGTGAAGGCGCTGCCAGCCATCAGCAATCCTGATGAGGAGGACGCCATCTCGCTGATGTCTGCCATCTATGCCAATACCATCACCACCCATATCAGGAAGACTCTCTCTTTGGATAATCATTCTCAGAAGAATCTCTCTCAGGAGAGCAACCGTCTGCAGAATCAGGTGGAGAAGCTGAAGAAGTTGCAGAACCCTAACGGTTCCTTCTCCTGGTGGAAGGGCATGAAGGGCAGCCGGTATATGACTACATCGGTAGCCGAAATGATGGTTCGATTGAATGCCCTCGCAGGTGTTCAGAAATCCACCGCCCGGATGCTGACTTCCGCCATCGATTATCTCTCTTGGCAGACAGCACAGGAAGTAAGAGAGATGAAGAAACAGGAGGAGAAAAAGCAGAAGGTGAATCCTAGCGAACAGGCGCTGCATTATCTCTACATCCTTTCGATGGATGGCAGAAAGATGAAGCAGAATCTGGAAGCTGACAAGGCTTATCTCCTGGAAAAGATGTCGAAGATGACCGGTGATTTCTCCATCTATGGCAAGGCGCGTGCTGCCGTGGTACTCGCCAGAAACAGCCAGCAGAATGCTGCCTACCGCGAGAAGGCAGGCGAATATCTGCAGAGCGTGAACGAATATGCCGTTTACCGCGAGGAGATGGGCCGCTACTACGATACCCGCAAGGCACTCTACAGCTGGAGAAACTATAAGATTCCTACCCAGGTATCCGTGATAGAGGCGATGCAGATGCTGAAGCCAAACGACAAGCAGACCATCGAGGAACTGCAGCGCTGGCTCCTGATGTCGAAACGTACCCAGGTTTGGGATACGCCAGTGAACACCGTGGATGCTGTTTACGCCTTTATGAAAGGCAATGAGAGCAACTGGAGCAGGAAGGCTGAGAATGCCGTTCTGAAACTGGATGGCAAGCTGCTGCCGATGCCGCAGGATTCCACTACTTTGGGCTATGTGAAGACCGAAAAGACGGGCAAGGCATCTAAGCTGAGCATCCAGAAAAAGAGCGATTATACCAGCTGGGGAGCCGTCTATGCAGAGTTTAAGCAGCCTATCAGCGAAATCGGTTCCATGGAGTCGGGCATCAAGATTCGCCGTGTCATCGTTCCAGCCGAATCTGAGGGCAAGGGCAAGGCGCAGGCGAAGGTAGGCGAGAAGGTGAAGGTAACGCTCATCATCACCGCCGACCGCGACTACGACTTTGTGCAGATTACGGATAAGCGTGCGGCATGTCTGGAACCGGTTAACCAGAAGAGCGGTTATCAGTGGGGCATAGGCTGCTATGTTTCTCCAAGAGATCATGCAACAAATTTCTATTTCGATCGTTTATCTAAAGGTAAGCACATCGTAGAAATGGAGTATTATGTGGATAGAAAGGGCGACTATCAGAGCGGAACTTGCACCGCTGAGTGTACCTACAGTCCGGAGTTTGGTGGCCGCACAGAGACTTATGAATTGAAAGTTAATAATTGATAGTTAAAAGTTTATAGATTGATAATTTAAAATAGAATAGTATGAAACGGATGAATATATGGATGCTCTCAGCGCTGTTGGCGCTGCCTGCATCAGCACAGAAGATTACAACCCAGCACGAGGTGGTAGACTGTGGACAGGTGGTGTTCCACAAGCCTGTAACTGCCGAATTCGTGCTGAAGAATGACGGGCACAAGCCGTTGGTTATCAACAATGTGTTGAAAAGCTGCGGTTGTACGGAGGTAGATTATCCGAAGACGGGCATTGCTGCCGGCGAAAGTTTCGTCATCAAGGCGGTATACGATGCCAAGCAGATGGGTACTTTCAACAAGCAGGTTTGCCTCTATACCAATGCGGATGAAGAGCCGTTTATCCTCTCTATGAGGGGAAAGGTAGTGGGCAGTGTAGTAGATTTCGCTGGTTCTTACGATGAGATGCTGGGTGTCATCAAGAGTGATGCCCAGGAGGTGGAGTTTGATGACGTGAACCGTGGCGACCGTCCGGTTCAGCGCATCCATATCTTCAATCCTACCGACGAAGTGATGGAACCGGTAGTGATGCATCTTCCTGACTATCTGCATGCTTTCGTATCGCCTTCCAAGGTGGCTCCGCATCATTCTGCCGAAATCAGTTTTGTGCTCGATTCCAAGAAACTGCGCGACCTGGGCTTGAACCAGACATCGGTTTATCTCGGTGAGCGTCCTGGCGATAAGATTGCGCCTGAGAAGGAAATCGTGGTATCAGCCGTTCTTCTTCCTGGTTTCGAGAACATGACTCCAGCCAGGAAGGTACTGGCTCCGAAGATGGAGATGTCTACTACCGACCTCAATCTGGGTAGTTTCAATGGAAAGAAGAAACTGAAGGGCGAGATTCTGATTACCAACAAGGGCAAGTCGGAACTGGATATCCGCAGCATGCAGATGTTTACGATGGGCTTGCAGGTGAACCTGAAGAAGAGCAAAATTCTGCCGGGAGAGACCGTTAAGATGAAGGTGACGGCTGTGGCTGCCGACTTGAAGAAATCGCGTGTCAGACACCCTCGTATCCTCATGATTACGAATGATCCTGACCATGCTAAGGTGGTGGTGAAGATTAATGTACAATAAATTTTTTTAAAGGTGCAGATAGAAATAGATAACGGCAGTGGTTTCTGCTTTGGCGTAACCACTGCTATCAAGAAAGCAGAAGAGGAGTTGGCTAAGGGCGGTAAACTTTACTGCCTGGGCGATATTGTGCATAACGGTATGGAGGTGGAGCGCCTGCATGAAGCGGGACTCATCACGATAGACCATGAGCAGATGGAGGAACTGCAGGGAGTGAAGGTCTTGCTCCGTGCTCATGGGGAACCGCCTGAAACTTATGCCCTTGCCGAGCGAAACAACATCGAAATCATCGATGCTACCTGTCCTGTGGTGCTCCAGTTGCAGCGCCGCATCAAGAAGCAGTATGTCAACAATCCAGAGGCACAGATTGTGATTTTCGGTAAGAACGGTCATGCAGAGGTGCTCGGACTGGTGGGGCAGACGGAGAGTCATGCCATCGTGGTAGAGAAGTTTGAGGATGTGAAGCAGCTGAAGGAAACCGGTCAGCTGGATTTCTCTAAAGATATCTATCTTTACTCCCAGACTACCAAGAGTCTTGATGAGTTCCACCGCATCATCGAATACTGCCAGGAGCATATTGTTGAGGGCGCTGTCTTCAAGAGTTTCGATACCATCTGCCGTCAGGTGGCTAACCGCATGCCTAACATCGCTGCCTTTGCCAGCAAGCATGATGTCATCCTCTTTGTGAGTGGCAGAAAGAGCTCGAACGGTAAGGTGCTTTTCAAGGAATGCAAGAGTGTGAATGCCAACAGCTACCAGATAGAAAGTGCCGACGAGATAGATATGAACTGGTTCAAGGATGTGGAAACGGTAGGTATCTGTGGCGCTACCAGTACGCCGAAGTGGCTGATGGAAGAGTGCAGGGATAAGATTATCAACGATAGTTCTGCTCTTTTGTAGTAAAAGTTAAGGCGTTGATTGTTAGTTAGTTAACCCCCTTGCTACCGCGTTTTGCGGTAACAAGGGTATAGGATAGTTTTATCGTTGATTGAAAAACTTAATATGCTGGTTATTAATTAGTTAACCCCCTTGCTACCGCGTTTTGCGGTAGCAAGGGGGCTTTATCTTTTATAAACTGTCTGAAAATAAAACAGGTGATAAATCTTCTCCCGAAG
>JAJWOH010000261.1:0-2122 GCA_021635485.1 Segatella copri
TCGAGCGAATAAACCTCAGCGGCTATCTTGCCTTCACCATCCACGGCATGAACCGTAAGATGATAATCGCCATACGACAAGCCATTATAGGTGATATCAATATTGCCGGAGTTCAGATAATGCCAGTCGTGGTCGCTGCCTTCGAGCTGATAAGCGTAAACAGCTGAAGGATGGTCGGCAAAAGGAAGGTCGGTGAGTTGCAAAGTGAAGTTGTTCTCATCACTCTTCAGTTTCAGGATTTCTCCACGCTCCTCACAAGCCTCTCCGTTTACGATGATTCCTGCCAGCATCAGACGGGTAAACTGCTTAGGCTTCTGCGCAACATCAGAACTGATTGCCACATAGCCGTCATTGCCGCCCATCATTACCTGATGAGTCTGCCTGCTGTAACAGATGGTGAGCGGCACGATAGAAGGAATCACGAAGCGCTGGCTCCCGCCCTGAGGGTCGATTACGCAGCATTCATTGCCCGATACTACCCATATCTTGCCTTCTACATCGCACATGGTACTTACCTTGCCACCAATCTGCCATGTCTTGGAAGAAAAACTGTTACCCAGCACAGAACCGGCTGCATAATAACAGGTTACCGAACTGTTATCACCCATCCAGATATTGCCCTTGCTGTCTGCCATCAGATAGTTGACGACATCTGAGTTAGCCACCTGTACCACCTTCATATTGTTCGGATTGATGCAGTTGAGACGGGTATAGGTAGAAACCCAAATCCTACCCTTTCCATCCATCACCATCTGCCCTACATGCAGACCAGAGAGCGCATTCTTTCCCTTGTCCGAGTAATGCCAGTCGGCTATGGTCTTGCCACTCAGAAGAGCCGCCTTATCCATCACGAAGACACCGCCCTGATAAGAACCCATCCATATCCTGCCCTTCTTGTCCTGGAGAATATCGTAAGCCCAGGCAGTAGAATACTTGCCGCTCTTATCGTAGACGATGAAGTTGCGCATCTGACGGGAACTGCGGTCATAGAAGTTGATGCCATGGTCGGTACAGATCCATACATCGCCGTCATGGTCTTCATAAATCTTGCGTACACGGTTATGACTCAGCGGGAAGGCAGAGCTGTTCTGCTTGTACCATGCCACATTCTGATAGCCATCAGCATTCCAGGTGAAATGAATCAGACCGTTGGTACCGCCCATCCACCATTCGCCGTTACGGGTCTGGAGCATGGCATGCAGACAGTTGCCCTCACCCGACATCGTAATCTTATCGAGCGATACATAGCGGTAATAGGTGTGGGTAGTGAGACGGGAAAGACCATTGTCGGTACCCACCCATACATTCTGCCATTTATCTACAAAGCAAGCCCAGACGATGTTGTTAGGAATAGAAGCATCATCGCGGGAATCGTGGATATAATGGGTGATGGCATTGGAGAGTGCCATCTGATAGAGTCCGTTATCGGTTCCGATATAGAGATTGCCGGCAGCATCGGTAGAGAGACACTTGATGGAATTGCCGTTGAGAGCAGGAATCTGGGAGAAGTTCCTGAGCTGCAGATCGGCACAATAGAGAGCACCCTCGGTACCAATCCAGTAGCATCGGCGCTTGGCATCATAGGCAAGCGCATTGACCAGCGGCTGTTCTCCGGCACGGAGCGGAATCAGTCTGCCGCCAAGATGCAGACCGACAAGCGAACCTACGAGCAAACCTTTCGGAGTAGAGAGCAAGGCATAGACATCGCCCCCGAAGTCAGTCTTACCGCCCTTCATATCGAGCACACGGAGTTCCTTCAGCTGCTTGCGCTTCGTCTCATCGGCAAAAGCCTTCATGGCTGGTGTTTCAGCATACTGATAATCTTCAGTATCAAACTTCAGGATACCGTTGCCGGTAGCCAGATAGAGCATTCTGCCCTCGAAGCCGAGCGCATTGACACGCGTATTGCTGAATGTATGTTCCTGAAAATGGCGGTAGCCATGATAACCATCATAGCTGTAAAGACCATTGTCGGTTCCGAGCCATATCATTCCATCATGGTCCTGGGTTATGGCACAAACTGTCTGCGCACCTTCAAGGGAGGTGTTGACGAAACGCTGCGCATGGATGGCGAGCGAAACAAAGAGCATAGCAATTGCCATGCTGATGCGGTATATAGGTT
>JAJWOH010000262.1:0-2114 GCA_021635485.1 Segatella copri
CCCAGGTCAGGTCTGGTGTAGCAAAACTGTTTGCCCAGTAACCTGTATAAGACTGGTTTGTTCCGTATGAGAAACCTGTTGATTCCAAAGTTCCAAGAGTAGAATAAGGAGCGATGTCCTGATTACCGATGATACCATAGCTGGCACGGATCTTCATGTATTCTACTGCATTTCTGATAGGCTCCCAGAACTTTTCGTTAGAAACAGTCCAAGCACCTGCGATAGATGGGAAGTAACCCCACTTCTTGTTGGTGAAACGGCTGGAACCATCGGCACGGAATGTACCGGTCAGCATGTAGCGGTCGGCATAGTTGTACATGACGCGGGCAACGCCAGAGAGCATGGTCCACTTGCTGTAACCATTAGTCGGATTCTTGGAAGCTGCATCCTGGATATTCCAGTAACCTAACTGCTCGTGGGCAATACCGGTACCGGTCATTTGCATTTTGCGAACCTCGTTAGAAGAAACTTCCCATACACCGGTAGCTGTCAATGCGTGCTCGCCCCACTTGCCCATGTAAGTCAAATTGTTGGTAGACTGCAAAGCTGTTACTGTAGCATCGCCATTTGTCATGGAGTTACCTGAAACATTTACTCTGGTTGAAGTGAAGTTGTACCACTTATAATCATTATAGTCAATACCATTTGTGGTGGTGAATGTCAAGCCTTTGAGAAGGTTGAACTTCAAGTCAATGTGACCGGTTACCATGGTACGCTTGCGGTCGTTGTCGCCATCATGGAGAATACCGTAAGGGTTGTTCTGGATACAGTTGTAAGGATCCACATTGTAGTTGCCGTTAGGTGCCATCATTTCCATCGTTGGAGAGTAGTTCAATCCTACCCAGATAGGGTTAGACTGGTTCTGCGCAAAACCTGCACCAGAGTTGTCGGTCTGAGCAAGGTTGATATCGGTGGTCATCTCTAACCAATCGAAAATCTTATTGTGCATGTTAGCCTTGATAGCGTAACGTCTTGATTTTGTATCTGTGATAACACCCTTCTGGTCCATATAGTTGGCAGAGAAGTAGGTCTGAGTCTTCTCATTGCCCTGAGAAACTGCTACCTTATAGTTCTGGGTGATTCCAGTCTGGAGCAACTCGTCCATCCAGTCGATACCTGGTTTGGTTCCGTCAAGATAACCTTGCATGGCACTCTTGGCTACACCCTTGTAGTCAATCAAAGCCTGTGCATATTCTTTGGTTCCCATTACCTCAGGAATGTGGTAAGCGTTAGAGATACCGAAACTTGCATCGAATGTTACCTGGGTAGCACCGGCAGAACCGCTCTTGGTTTGTACCATGACAACACCATTGGCACCACGGGCACCATAGATGGCTGTAGAAGAAGCGTCCTTCAATACCTGAATGCTCTGGATATCTTCAGGGCTGATACCCTCAAGACCTGTCTCGCGAACGATACCATCTACTACGTAGAGAGGGTCGTTGCTCTTGTTTACAGAGCTGGCACCACGAACACGAATCTTCATAGATCCGCCAGGAACGCCACTTGACATTACCTGCACACCAGACATACGACCGTTGAGGGCGTCCTCAACACGTGCTACTGGCTGATCCTTGAAGCTCTTGTTGTCCATAACGGCAACAGAACCTGCCAAGTCTGCCTTCTTTACTGTACCGTAACCGATGACTACGGTCTCTTCAAGCATGTTGGCATCATCCTGCAAGGTGATGTTGAGCGGACTGCCGCTCCATGTGAGGGTCTGTGACTTGTAACCTACGTAAGTGATGGTGAGTTTAGCTCCCTTAGCCACGTTGCTGAGGGTGAAATTACCATCCAGGTCAGTTACGGTTCCACCGGTCTTACCTTCGATTCTGATGGTAGCGCCGATGATAGGTTCTCCGGTAGCGTCTTTAACAGTACCTGTACATGAGTTTTGCTGCTGGGTAGCTGTAGCAATGGTAGAATTGCTTTGAGCAGCCAATGCAGAAACAGTGCAAAGAGGTGACATCGCACCTAAAAGCGCTGCAAAATACAAATTTGCTCTTTTGTTCATAGGGCTATTATTTATTGTTAGTTATAAAATTTTTCGTACTTCTTTCTAGTTATTAGAATGCTGAAACAGAGTTTATACAAGGGCATCCCTTTGCATCGTC
>JAJWOH010000263.1:0-2114 GCA_021635485.1 Segatella copri
CTCCTCGTATTCAGGCACATCATTCTTCTCCTCTTTCTTCTCGTTAGGAGCATGGTGCTCGAATACATCCATCAGTTTGGTTTCGTTCAAACCAATCACATCATAATCTATCATGGTCTTGCCCATCACCTCATCAATATAACGGAGGGCACGGGCGAGAGACTTAGCCTGAACAAGATAAGTAACACTGCTGCGCTTCTCCTTCTCACTCTGCTCATCGATTGTGATGAACTGGAGTTTAGCCTTATACCACTTATCATCATCATCGACATCGCTGAAGAAGATTTCGCCGTAGCAAGCCTTACCGATACCGCTCACCTTCAACTCGCCGCTTACATAAACCGACATCTCATCGATGATAGCACTCTCAGCCTCGGTAAAGCTCAATGCATCTACTACGTATGCTTCAGAAACTACCTTCTCTGAACCATCCTCCATTGTCTTCTGATATTTCACTTTGGTCTCAAACCATGTACTTGTTCTACTTCTCATAATTTTCTTCTTACTTATTTTAATTAATTAGTCAAATCTTATAACATTTCTTGAAATTAAGTGCAAAGTTATAAAAAAGAAAGCAAAGAGCGACATATTTAAAGAGTTTTTAATCAAAAAATAAAATTTAACCGAAAGTTATTCTGAATTCTCATCTAATTTTCTTATCTTTGCAGCCGATTAGCGTAAATTGAAAAGACCAGCAGGTCTTATACTTCAATTTTCGACACGGATAATTAATAGAAAGAAACAATATTTTAAGATGCCAGAAATATCTGTACGCGGTCTTGAAATGCCAGAGTCACCTATCAGAAAGTTGGCTCCTCTGGCTGCCGCAGCAAAGAAACGTGGAGTAAAGGTATATCACCTCAACATCGGTCAGCCTGACCTTCCAACTCCTCAATGTGGCCTAGATGCCCTGAAGCATATAGACCGCACGGTCTTGGAGTATTCTCCAAGTCAGGGCTATCTCAGCTATCGCGAGAAGCTTGTAGATTACTATAAGAAATTCAACATCAACGTAACTGCCGATGATATCATCATTACATCGGGAGGTTCTGAGGCTGTACTTTTCTCTTTCATGAGCTGCCTCAACCCTGGCGACGAGATTATCGTACCAGAACCTGCTTACGCTAACTATATGGCGTTTGCCATCTCGGCGGGTGCCAAGATCCGTACCATCGCCACAACGATAGAAGAAGGTTTCTCCCTGCCTAAGGTGGAGAAGTTTGAGGAGCTGATCAATGAGCGCACCCGTGCCATCCTGATCTGCAACCCTAACAACCCTACGGGCTATCTCTATACCCGCAGAGAGATGAATCAGATTCGTGACCTGGTGAAGAAGTACGACCTCTATCTCTTCTCAGATGAGGTTTACCGTGAGTATATCTATACCGGCAGTCCTTATATCAGTGCGATGCACCTGGAAGGCATCGAGCAGAACACGGTTCTCATCGATTCTGTTTCGAAGCGTTACAGTGAGTGCGGTATCCGTGTAGGTGCCCTCATCACCAAGAATGCTGAAATCCGCAAGGCGGTGATGAAGTTCTGCCAGGCCCGTCTCTCTCCTCCACTGATTGGTCAGATTGTAGCCGAAGCTTCTCTGGATGCTCCTGAAGAGTACTACCGTGATGTATACGATGAGTATGTAGAGCGCCGTAAGTGTCTGATAGACGGCTTGAACCGTATTCCGGGCGTATACTCTCCTATTCCTATGGGAGCCTTCTATACCGTAGCCAAACTGCCAATCGATGATTCTGAAAAGTTCTGCCGCTGGTGTCTGGAGGAATTCAACTACGAGGGCGAAACCATCATGATGGCTCCAGCCTCTGGTTTCTATACGACTCCAGGAGCCGGTCACAATCAGGTTCGTGTAGCTTACGTCTTGAAGAAACACGATCTGGAGCGTGCTCTGGTGGTTCTGGGTAAGGCACTTGAGGCTTATCCGGGAAGAGTGGAAGACGAAGGACTATAACAATGTTGAATGTTGTTTGTAATGTTGAATGTTGAGTGTTGAATGTTGAATTGCCTAACGGACACAAAGATTAATTTAACACTTAACATTCAACACTCAACATTCAACACTCAACATTCAACACTCAACATTCAACACTCAACATTCA
>JAJWOH010000264.1:0-2103 GCA_021635485.1 Segatella copri
AATCTCTGTATTATGCAAGATTTTTCTTCATTTTTCTTCCCACAAAGTTCCAGGCAGGCATCTTCTTCAGGGTGCTGCGGATAGGCTGGATGTCCCAGAGCAGGAAGATGATGAGCACGCCGATGCCGATGAGACAGGTTAGTCCGTAGAGCTCGCGGATGCTGATCATCAGCAGGTTGCCGGCATCATAAGGCAGTCCGCGCGACATGTTTTCTGCCATCTGATGGCGAAGCCCGTAGCTGTAGAGTCCGGAGCACATTGCCGAAACAGGGCCGTTGCGGATGATGCCTGCCATCGTCAGTCCCATGAAGAAATGCTCAAACGGCATCAGCTCTTCCAGATAGATGGTCAACATGCAGAAGAAGATGGCGTTGCCGATGCTTCTGAGGAAGATGGGCAGATAGAGTGCCTCGATGTTGAGTCCCGGGTCGATGAGGAAATACATCATGACGGGATAACATACCATCGTTGCCACGCCTATCGTGAGCAGTCGGGTATATTTCTGATGGAGCATCTTGCACCAGAACAGGCAGAAGAGGCAACCGGCGATAGACCCCACCCATTCTACGAAGTTGAGCACATTGGTGGTAAACGTGCCGAAATGAAGCACGCCGCCCGTAAAGGCAGTCTGCAGCACCTTTGGCGTACTGCCCATGAACTCTACGAAGGCGAAGAGGATGAGTAGCGGGATGAGCCGTTTATACTTCCATGCCGCTGGGGCGATGTAAGGGTGACGGATGTGGAGCATGCGCTGGATGCAGAAATAGCCTGTAAAAATAAAGAGTACTACATCCATCTGCATAATCTTCGAATCGAGCCAGTTGTAATGCTCGCCGTAGGTGAAGAAGAAGATGAACTCCAGCATCCATGCCGACCAGAGGAAGCATCCCAGATAGTCGAGGCTGATGAAGGGCAGGGGTTTCATGAAGCGGAAGTCGTGGGTGGTGACATACACGATGAGTGCTACCAGCAGCAGGGCGCCTGTCATCGTCCAGTTGATGATGCGCCAATCCTGATATATATAAATAAGGTGTTCGGTAACCCAAGGCGAGAGGAACATATTTCCCAGCACGATGCAGTAGAGCAGGGGGAAGAAGATGGTAAAATCGCGCTTGGAGGTCATCCATAGCTGGATGGTACTCATACACTCGAAGGTGCCGCAGAGTTTGAAGAAACCTGCGATGTAGGCGAGAATGCACATCACGGGAACCGAATCGGTCCACATGATGAGAAAATTGCAAGCCGCCACTACCAACGCCGCATTCAGCAGAAGCTGGCGGTTGGTAAAATGGAACTTCATCTTGAAGAGGAAGGGGAATGGCATCGCCACGCCCACCACGTTGAACATGATGATCATGAGCACGTCTTCTCTCATCAAACTGTACTCGCCCATTACCTGGCTCATGGCTCCTCCATAAATTCCGCCCGACATCAGGAAGATGAAGGCGAAGAGGAGATAAATCCAAGGCTGCAACCGGCGAGGAATATATCCGTTGAACGAAGGGACGCGGAAGGGTCCCTGTAACATAGGAGGTCCTGGCATTTTTTTAATTAATAATTGATAATTTATAGTTTATAGAACATTCTATTTGAGGCGAACCTTGGTTTCTACGTTCAGACCGGCACGGAGCAGGGCTACCTGTTTCGGGTCGTTGTCGCGGGTGAGGGCGATGCGTACCGGTACACGTTGTTCTACCTTAACGAAGTTGCCGGTGGCATTATCTACCGGAATCATGGAGTAGGCGTTGCCGGCAGCTGCTGAGAGAGCCTCTACCTTGCCGTGGAATACTACACCCGGAATGGCATCGGCTGTGAAATCTACCGCCTTACCCACCTGAATACCATCCATCTGGGTTTCACGATAGTTGGCCACCACCCATACATCGTTGTCATCCACGATGCGAGCGAGCATCTGTCCTGGCTGAACCAGCTGTCCCTCGTGGATATCTTTCCTGCCCATCACGCCGTCGCAGGTAGCCACGATTACGGTATAAGAAAGGTTCAGACGGGCCAGATTAAGCTGAGCCTCTGCCACACTCTCGCCGGCGCGCGAACCGCCCAGCTGCTGGGTCTGTACGTTGCGAACCGAGGCGGCACTTGCCT
>JAJWOH010000265.1:0-2063 GCA_021635485.1 Segatella copri
TTGAAAGCCTGCTTTGCCAGACCGATGTCGAAGGTCTGGGGAGTCTGCACCACGCGGTAGTCGCTGCGCAGCACGTTCTTTCCACTACCGTGCTGGTCAATATAGCGCAGGGTATCGGTTACGGCATATACAGGGATGGCTGCATATTCTTCGCGAGCCGTCTCGAAACATTCTTCAATCACTTCCTTTGATACGAATGGGCGCACGCCGTCGTGAATGCCCACAACGCCATCTTCATTATCAGGAATGAGAGCCAGTCCGTTTTTGGATGACTGGAAACGGGTGTCGCCACCATTGGCTATCTGGTGTTTGATGTCGAAATGATGCTCCTCGCAGAGCTGGTGCCAGTATGCCTGCTGACTTTCCGGCAGAACCAGGATGATGTTCAATGCAGGGTCGTATTCATGAAAACGCTCTATGGTGCGCATCAGGATAGGCTTGCCCGCTACCGGCAAGAACTGTTTGGGAATCTCACTTCCCATGCGGAGGCCCTTGCCTCCGGCTACTATGATTACGTAATCCACTTTGTAATTGATAATTAATAATTAATAATTGATAATTATTACTTGCTCTGCATGAGATGATTATACATCATGCCCTCCTGCAAAGCAGCCACGGTTTCCTTGCTTGCGAAGTAGCTCAATATCTTGTAAGCGTATGGGAGGGTTGCGGCAGGACCTTCGCCTGTAATCACGTTGCCGTCTTCCTGGAAGAGGGTGGCGGTATATTCGGTATTCTCGCCGAAATACTGCTCGAAGCCAGGATAGCAGGTAGCCTTCTTGCCTTCGAGGATGCCTGTGCTTGCCAGAACCATCGGAGCTGCGCAGATGGCACCGATTCGCTTGCCTGCCTTGTGCTGGGCGATGAGCGCCTGGCGCACACCTTCGTGCTCGTTGAGGTTTGTGCTGCCTGGCATTCCGCCTGGAATCATCAGCATGTCAGCATCTTCAAAACTTTCAATATCCTCAAACTTCAGGTCAGCCTTGATGGTAACACCATGCGATGTTTCTACCCATTCAGTACCCGTTACACTTACCGTCTTGATGTCTACACCACCTCTGCGGAGGATGTCTACCGGAGCCAATCCTTCGATTTCCTCGAAGCCATTGGCAAGAAATTCATATACCTTAGCCATAATTTATTTGTTTTTTGTCTTGTTATTCAAATAATATGATTACCTTTGCAAAAGTAAGAATAATTATTGAAATAACAAAATAAATGGCACAGCAACATTTAAAATTCGCAATATTTGGTAATGAATACCAGGCTAAGAAGTCGGCTTCGATAGAGAAAATCCTTCTTTATCTTGAAAAGAAGGAGGCTGAAGTTTATGTGGAGAATGCTTATTACGAGTTTCTTACCCGTGACCAGCATCTCGATGTGAAGGCGGCTGGGGTGTTCGAGGATTACAACTTTGATGTGGATTATGTCATCTCTATGGGTGGTGACGGTACCTTCCTGAAGGCGGCGAGCCGGGTGGGTGCCAAGGGCACGCCTATCATCGGTGTGAATATGGGCAGATTGGGCTTCCTTGCAGATGTGCTGCCTAGCGAGATAGAGTCGGCTCTGGATAGTCTTTATTCAGGTGAATGCCTGATAGAGGAACATGCGGTGATTCAGGTGGAGGCTGAAGGTGGCATACTTGCCGGCAATCCGTTCGCCCTCAACGATATCGCCGTGCTGAAGCGTGATGATGCTTCGATGATTTCCATCCGTACGCAGATAGATGGCGAATTCCTCGTTACCTATCAGGCGGATGGTCTGATTGTTACTACACCAACAGGTTCTACGGCATACAATCTCTCGAATGGCGGACCTATCATCATTCCGCAGAGTGGCAGCATCTGTCTTACTCCGGTAGCTCCTCACAGTCTGAACATCCGTCCTATCGTCATCAACGATACGGCTGTCATCACGCTCGATATCGAGAGTCGCAGCCACAACTATCTGGTAGCCATTGATGGTCGTAGTGAGCGTATGACGGAGGAAACCCGCCTTATCATCCGCAAGGCTCCTCATAGCATCAAGATTGTGAAGCAGCGCAACCAGCGTTATTTCTCTAC
>JAJWOH010000266.1:0-2056 GCA_021635485.1 Segatella copri
ATGCTTACCTCACCCCTCATATTGCCTGGGCCACCTACGAGGCTCGCGAGCGCCTGAACAAGCAGGTAGCCGCCAACGTCAAGGCATTCCTCGAGGGCAATCCGATTAATGTGGTGAATAAGTAAGAATGCTACTTTAAAAATCTGCATTTCTTAAATGAAGACAGCCAACCTTCAATATCCCAATTGAAAGTTGGCTGTTTACTTTTTCTTATAGTTTTCTTCTGAACTGCCTAATCAGGTACTTGGGATTTCGTCTCATATTCCATAAGTCAACAAGAATAATTCTATCGTATTCCGCATCATATCGATAGATGATTTTCCAATTTTTATTCAAACAATTGCATGATATCCATACAGAAGAATTCTTCAAATGGAATACCATCGGTGCCAACAACGATTGATTTCAGAGGATGGAATTTCTCTTGAAACATAGGAATACCACTATTCATGCCTCTCTTTCCACTCTTAACCTCTATGGCAACGAAATCTCCTTGTGACTCCAGGATATAATCCACCTCATTATTATGATCTCGCCAATAATAGAGATGACAGTCATTGTCCTCCACAAAATCGAGAAGACAAGTACCCACTGCCGATTCCACCCATCTGCCCCAAATCATTGGGTCAACATAATCTTTGTCAAACCCCTTACCGCGATATGCCGTGAACAAAGCATTGTTAAACACTGTAAACTTTGGGATAGACTGTCTCTTACGAGCCTCATCGCATGCAAACTTTTGAAGTCCACAAAGCAAGTTGGCTTGCTTCAATATTTCGAGATAAGAAGACAAAGTCGTGACATTGCCTGCATCTTGCAATTGTCCAAGCATTTTGGTGAGTGACAACAACTCACCAGAATAAGAACAACCTACCTCAAAAAGCTGTGACATGAGTGAAGGCTTGTAAATATTCGAAGTCAAGAGAACATCCTTTTCAATGGCAGGTGCCACAAGAGAATCCTTGACATATTTCCTCCAACGCCTAAAATCCCCTATATAATCCACCGAGCCTGGATAACCTCCAAAATAAATCCATTGTTGGAGTGATAACCCGAAGGCAGCTTTCATTTCCGGAAAAGTCCAATGCCCCATACGAATCAACTCGAATCTACCAGCTAAAGACTCGGTTAGCCCTTTGCGCAAAAGCAAGCGAGACGAACCAAGCAATACGACTTTCAGGTTTACATGATTTAGGGTATCGGTATCCCACTCTCTCTTCACATATTCACTCCATCTGCGTATTTTCTGTATCTCGTCTATTACAAGAACAGCTTCTTGCAAATGCTGAATATCCATTCGGCTTCGAACAGACTCCCAAGAACGTCGAATCCAATCCGAATCTTCTTCATTTACAGAATCAGCATTAAATTGAAATACTACCTTATCAATAGTCTCTGCTATTTGCGCCATAACTGTTGATTTGCCAACCTGTCTTGGTCCTGCCAAAACAAATATACACTTACGTCTTTCGCTCAACCTACTCAACATCAAGTTGTAATGTGGTCTTCTATACTCACCCATATTCTTTAATTTGTAATATTAAACAACTCTATTCTTTATAACGAATTACTCAATTCTTTGTCACGAATTACTCAATTCTTCGTCACGAATTACTCAATTCTTCGTCACGAATTACTCAATTCTACTTTGCAAAGATACAAAGAATAGATGAGTAAACACATTACCCATGATTATTTTTTAGCATTCTTAACTCATCATACAGCTTTGCCCTCTCCTTCACGCGCTTAGGATGCACCTGGCCAGATATACATCTTCTCATAATGCTGACGAAACATTCGTTCTATATTCTTTTCCTGTTTCATACACTATCTATACAGTTGAGCCCAGCAAAAAACTAAGCAAAACTCTGGCTTTTTCCCTATCTCCTCTTCACCAAAACATAGATGATGACGGGGGCGCCGAACAGCGGGGTGACGGCATTCAGCGGGATGATGCCACCGTCCGACGGAAGGGTGCAGAAAAGATTGCAGAGAAGGGCTATGGCTGCACCCATCAGCATCGTGACGGGCAACAGACGGCGATGATTCTCCGTGC
>JAJWOH010000267.1:0-2048 GCA_021635485.1 Segatella copri
AAGAAAAAGAAAGGGAAAGGGATATGATGGAGAAATATGAGATTCAGAAACTGCGCGAACTTCCGATAGAGAAGGTTGCGAAAGAGATGGGGATGAAGGTGGAGCGCCATAAGGCGCTCTGCCCCTTCCATGACGACCACCACGCCAGCCTTACGTTCAACAAGACCAAGAACAGCTGCAGATGCTATGTCTGCATGAGGAGTTCCATCGGCACCATCGACCTGGCGATGCGATACCTGGGGAAGGATTTCCCGGCGGCTTGCCGATGGCTCGCAGAAGAACATCAGATTCAGCTGGAGGAGGATTCTTCTTCGGGCTCTTCATCTGGTGATTCTTCTTCGGATGACAATTCGGGAAAATCTTCCTTCGATGCAAGCAGGTATGCTAGGTTCTTCGAACATCCCTGGCTCAACCAGGCAGCTCGGAGATTTCTCTTCGAGGAGAGGAAGATTGACTGGAGAGTGGTAAACTGGTGCCGACTGACTTCCTGGACGGATAAGAAGGGCATCAACTGGCTGCAGATTCCTTACTTCGATACCGATGGGCGGCTTATTGGTATTCAGAACCGAAACCTGGATTACAAGAAGAAAAAATCTTCATCGGGAGGTTGTTCTTCTGAGAGGAATGTTTCTTCTGAAGAAAAAAATCCGGGCGAAGAAAAGGAGCAGGATGCTCCCCGCTTCCGGTTCCCTTATGGCGCAAGATGCAGTATCTATAATCTGCCGGTTGTGAAGAGACTGAAACCGGGCGAGAGGCTGTTTATTACGGAGGGATGTAGCGACTGCTGGGCGATGCTTTCTGCCGGACATAAGGCGATTGCCATCCCTTCTGCCACGCTCCTCAAACCCGAGGATAAGCAGCTGCTGACGGATATCGGAAGACTGTATCAGGTGGAATTCCACATGTTTCCTGATCAGGATGTGCCGGGCGAAAGCCTCTTCATGCAACTCAGGGAGATGCTCCCCCAGCTGGTTCACCACCAGTTGCCACCGGGCTGCAAGGATTTCAGCGAATACTATCTTTTAGGGGCTGCTGCAACTTCCGGGAGCAAGGAGCCGAAGAACAAATGATTTAAAAATTAAGATTATGGAAGATTTTATAAACCGCACGTATACGAAGAAGGAACTGGGACTGATGTACTTTCCCGAGAGTATGCCACGCACGGCCGTGAATCATCTCATGAGTTGGATTCGGCGTTGCCAACCGCTCTGGGATGAATTGCAGCAGATGGGATATGAAAAGACTTGCAAGTCGTTCACGCCCAAGCAGGTGAAGGCTATTATCGATAACCTCGGGGAACCGGGATAAAATGTTCCGATATCGCATGGTATCGCACGCTATCGCACACCTGATAAATCGGGATTTCGTATCTTTGCATCGTGATTCAGAAAGCGCGCAAAATCACTTGCCCAGTTGGAGAAAAATATCTCCCTAATTGGGAAAATAAAAAAGTAATGAAAACAAGACTCCAAGCCTCGAAACGAGTCGTTTCGCTAGCGAAACTTAGCAGGGGGCAGAAAAAAAATCATGAACCAGAACATGAAGGCATTCATCAGGTATCTCATCGTGGCGATCTGCTCAGCCATCGTCACCTTTCTATCCAGCTCCTGCACGGCAGGACTCGTAATCGGAAAGAACCAGCGGCAACATCAGGAGAACAACATCTCCACCAAAGTAGATTCTACCTACTGCGTGCCAACCATCACCATCAGGTAGTTTATAGAGTTAACAGTTGATAGTTTATAACAATTTAAAATTCAAAAGATTATGGCAATTAATTTGAAAGCAAAGGAGACCCTTATCCAAGTAGGCGAAATGAAGGGTCAGTACAGATTCATCCTCGGTACCGAACTTTACAACAAGCTCTCAGAGAGCAAGGTTATCAAGGAGGCGGCTATCAGAAGCGGCGTAAGCGTGGGCGTGATGCAGGTTTGCTGGGATGCAGCAGGCGAGGTTATCAAGGCGTGGTGTACCGAAGGCCATTCCGTAGCCGTTCCGGGATTGGGAACCATGCGATTCGGCGTAAGAGCCAAGAGTGTGCCTACCGT
>JAJWOH010000268.1:0-2042 GCA_021635485.1 Segatella copri
CCCCCCCAGCCCGTCCGAGAACGGCCGTTTTGGGGTGTATCACATAGGGTAGAACCGCTATCGCGACTCCACCTAAGCCCATTTAAGGGCATATATTTTTTCATCTTAAAATTTTGTTTTATGTTAAACAATTCGTCATAAGGGCTTAAAAAGGCCGATATGAACACTAATAGAGCGTGTTTTTCGATGGTATTGATCCCTACAGGTCATTATCCAAGAGAAGCAATCAAAGCAGGTACACCTTTAAGAGATATGGCACGACGAAGGTTATAAGATAGGCAGAAAAGACCCATCTCAGCAGTTACTTTTAGTTTGCCTTTCAGTAAAAAGTAGTATTGCCCAAGTGCTCGCTTCATGGTTCCGAAAGGATGCTCGGAGAGACATTTGCGATTGTCCATCTTGTTCTGGTCTAGATGCAAAACGTAACGGACAACTTTCTTCACGACCTTCATTCTTGGAGTTTTTGGCTTGTCCTTATTCTCGTCTTTGAGTTGCTTGCGTTTTGCTTCGGTTGCCTTTATCAAGGTGTCTTTGTTGAAGTCTGCCTCCTTGAACTTCTGGATGGTACACTTGCACTTGCATTTTTTACATGCAAGCTTGTTGCAGTAGCGGATCATACCGTTTCTTTTGATAGACTTTTGCCTCAGGATTTCTCCTTGCGGACAATAGACAAGATTGCGTTCGGCATCCCTCACGAAGTATCCTTCAAGAGCCTTGGCACGCATCTGCTCGGGAGTCATCTTCAGTACAGCAGACTCTGCTACATCAGAAGTGTACTCCTTGACCTCTACAATCTGTGCATCGGTTAAAAAATCCTTGTAGGCTTCCGGTATGACAGCAGCTTCAAGACATGCCTTCAAATCTTCTGGATTAGTACTTGACTTTTGTGCGTTAGTTATGGTAGCTTCGTTATAGTCAAACTGAACCTGCTCCGTGCAGCTGCCATCACGTTGGATGACATTTGGTACGATACCATTAGCCAATGCATCTGCATGATCCTCGGGACACTCGTACCCCTTGTCTGCAGTAGATTCTAGAACGTCAACACCATAATCGGCTTTCACCTCAGATGCTACGCTTGTAAGCTGACCATGGTCTGTTGGACTGTTGGTTACCTGGAAGCCTGCTATCAGATGGCTCTTCGCATCAACTGCTGTTTGCACATTATAACCGACACAAAAGCCTTCGTTGGCTTTCATTAGTCGGGAATCAGGATCGGTTAAGGAAATCTGGCTTTCACCGCTTTTCTCAAGTGTATCACGGTATCCTTCATAGCGTTCCTTGCGCTCCTTGCAAACATCAAGCTTACGTTGCAACTCATCTTTAGAGAGCCTGCGTCCTTCCTCATGATCGTATGCTTCAAGTTCTTCCATATAGATTGAAATATGTTCATCAAGACGCTTGATTCGGTCATCGAGTTTGCTTAGAGTAAGGTTGTTGTCCTTAGCATTTACAGCCTTAAACTTGCTTCCATCAATAGAGATGTACGACTTGGAAAAGAGCTTCAGTCCCATACAAAACTTGTTGAACTCTTTAAAAACTTTAGTAATAGCCTTCTTGTTGTCCTTACGGAAATCGGAGATTGTACGAAAGTCAGGAGTCAGCTTGTTGAGCAGCCACATTACCTCTACGTTACACTTGCACTCACGAGCAAGTTTGCGAGAGGAACGTACCTGATAGAAGTAACCATAAATATAGAGTTTGAGGAGATCGCGAGGATCATATCCAGGAGTACCAGTTTCTGCAGGAGTACTGCGGACGAATCCCAGTTCATCCATTTTGAGATTATCGACAAAAGCATCGAACAAGCGAACAGGGGCGTCAGCCTCTACATACTCGTCAATGCAATCAGGGAAAAGAATCCTCTGTCGTCTATCTTGACCTTTTTTATATGCCATATCTTTATTATTTTTTTTATTACAAAGATACATAAAAGAATTGAGAATCAAGAAGATACGAGGTTAATTATCTATAAAGAGCAAAAGAAAAATGCTCAATTCAGTTGTTTGCTTCCCTAATTAAGTTTTCGGACGGCCTCCCCC